>CAKPZX010000018.1 GCA_934215455.1 uncultured Streptococcus sp. | reverse complement strand
CCTACTCAACTGTGCGGAGGTGGGACGACGAAATCGAATTCTAACGAATTACCGATTTCTGTCCCACTCTCTTTTTTGGTCTATTTTAAGTGGCAGTATTTGAAATCCAGCTTTTTAATCTGGTCCCAATTTTTTCGAGCCTCTGGTGGCAAGACGATGAGTTGCTGGCGCAACATAGTCGTAATTTCAAGATTTAAGGATTCGATCGGGAGGGCAATGGCTACGGAACTTTTTGCCCTTTGGATCTTGTCCATGCAATATTCAATATGATGGCAAGCTGCACCGGTCTGTGATTGACGGCTAGATGCGATTTCTTGTCGCATATTGGAGAGTAATTGGACCAATTCAGACTTAAGGAATTTGATCGTATCTGATTTTTCTTGAGCTAAAAGAAACATAAGCACACCTCCTTTTGCTATAGTTTAATACTAATTTATTAAAAATGCAAGGGGGTAAAGTAAAAAAAATAAAATTTTTTTAGAAAAAGATACAGAAAAAGAGAGGGCTTACATCTCCCCGCTACAGAAGGTTGAACCCCTTGTCTTAAAAATGGCTTTTCTCCCTTGGGACGGGGTGTCTTGACAGAGGTCGGTAGCTACAAAAAAACTCCTGAAACATACTGGTCTCAGGAGTTGAGAGGCTTTGACCCGAAGGTCTCAAAGAAAAATATCGATTGATTATACAAGACCTTGTGCAATCATCGCGTTTGCGACATTTTCAAAGGCAGCGATGTTGGCACCTGCAAGGTAATCTTTACCAAGACCGTAAGTTTCTGCAGTTGTTTTAGCGGTGTTGAAGATGTTGGTCATGATATCTTTCAAACGTCCGTCCACTTCTTCGCGTGTCCATGAAAGACGTTGGCTGTTTTGGCTCATTTCAAGAGCAGATACAGCAACCCCACCAGCATTGGCTGCTTTAGCAGGTCCGTAAAGGATACCATTTTCTTTGTATACGTTGATGGCATCGATGTTACTTGGCATGTTTGCTCCTTCAGAGACAACTTTCACACCTTGAGCGACCAAGCGTTTTGCAGCATCGCCATTGATCTCGTTTTGAGTTGCACATGGAAGAGCGATGTCATAGTTACCAGCATAAGTCCATACAGAACCTTCGTAGTAAGTAGCAGTTGGTTTTTCAGCAGAGTATTCAGTCAAACGAGCACGACGTTTTTCTTTAACATCTGTAAGAAGGTCGAAGTCAATACCGTTTTCGTCGATCACGTAACCATTTGAGTCAGATACAGAGATAACAGTTGCACCAAGTTCAGTTGCTTTTTGAAGAGCGTATTGAGCAACGTTACCAGAACCTGAGATCACGACTTTCTTACCAGCAAAGCTGTCGCCGTTTGCTTTGAGCATTTCTTCAGTGTAGTAAACCAAACCATAACCAGTTGCTTCTGGACGGATCAAGCTACCACCGAAACCAAGAGGTTTACCAGTCAAGACACCAGCATCGAATTGGCGAAGGCGTTTGTATTGACCGTAAAGGTATCCGATTTCACGTCCACCAACCCCGATATCACCAGCTGGGACATCAAGAGAAGGACCGATGTGTTTTTGCAATTCAGTCATGAAGCTTTGGCAGAAACGCATCACTTCAGCATCTGTTTTTCCTTTAGGATCGAAGTCAGATCCACCTTTACCACCACCGATAGGAAGACCAGTCAAGACGTTTTTGAAGATTTGTTCGAAACCGAGGAATTTCAAGATCCCTTGGTTAACAGTTGGGTGGAAACGAAGACCACCTTTGTAAGGACCTACAGCAGAGTTGAATTGAACACGGTAACCACGGTTTACTTGGATGTTTCCTTCACGGTCAACCCAAGGAACACGGAAAGAAATCACGCGTTCAGGTTCTGTAATACGAGCCAAAATGTTTTCTTCGATGTATTCAGGATGTTTTTCAAAAACAGGTTCCAAAGTGCTGAAGAACTCTTCAACAGCTTGAAGGAATTCAGCTTCGTGGCCGTTACGAGCTTTTACAGTTTCGAAAGTGCTTTGGATATATTCTTTAGCAGTTGTCATGTTAATTCTCCTTTGTGAATGAAACGAAAACCAGCAAACCCGCTAGGGGAGTGGCTTTGAGACAGTTGACAAACAATGTCATGTTTTATTACATGGATCATTATAGCAGACTTTTTTTGGCTTGTAAAGAAAAAAGTTGAATTTTCTGAAAATTTTATCGCGACTAGGAAAGTCCGAATGTTTGGAAGAATTTTTAGCTTTGATTGTCCGGAAGCTTCCAAGTGATGGTATAATGAAAGAAGAAAATAGAGAGCATCCCGAACAATTCTGTTGGTGGTGTTTCAAAAAAGGAGTACAAGATGGTATCGACAAAGACGCAAATTGCTGGTTTTGAATTTGACAACTGCTTAATGAATGCGGCAGGTGTAGCCTGTATGACCACTGAGGAATTAGAAGAAGTGAAGAACTCAGCCGCGGGAACCTTTGTGACCAAGACAGCGACCTTAGAATTCCGTGCTGGTAATCCAGAGCCACGCTACCAAGATGTGCCGCTTGGTTCGATCAATTCGATGGGGCTACCTAACCAAGGGTTGGACTATTATTTGAATTACTTATTGGAGTTGCAAGAAACGGATCCAGATCGGACCTTCTTCTTATCTCTCGTCGGCATGTCTCCTGAAGAAACTCATACCATCTTGAAAAAGGTGCAAGACAGTGACTTTAAAGGCTTGACAGAGTTGAACTTATCCTGCCCCAATGTCCCTGGGAAACCTCAGATTGCCTATGATTTTGATACGACAGATCGGATCTTGTCTGAGGTCTTTGCCTATTTCACAAAACCTCTAGGGATCAAGTTGCCACCTTATTTTGATATCGTTCATTTTGATCAAGCTGCAGCAATCTTTAACAAATACCCGCTTAAGTTTGTCAACTGTGTCAATTCGATCGGAAATGGCCTCTACATTGAGGATGAATCCGTGGTGATTCGTCCGAAGAACGGCTTTGGTGGGATTGGTGGTGAATACATCAAGCCAACGGCTCTCGCCAATGTTCATGCCTTTTACCAACGTCTGAATCCAGAAATTCAGATTGTGGGGACTGGGGGCGTCTTGACTGGTCGCGATGCCTTTGAACATATCCTTTGTGGGGCTAGTATGGTGCAAATCGGAACGACTCTGCATAAAGAAGGAGTAGGAGCTTTTGAACGCATCACTACGGAACTCAAAGCCATCATGGAAGAAAAAGGCTACCAAAGCCTGGAAGACTTCCGTGGCAAATTGCGCTACATTGACTAATCTTTCGAAAAGAACTTCCTCAAGTGGAAACTTGGGGAAGTTTTTTATGAGAGTGGGACAGAAATCGGTAATTCGTTAGAATTCGATTTCGTCGTCCCACCTCCGCACAGTTGAGTAGGGCTGTAAAAGCTGATGAAATCAGCGTAGTAGAGCCCACTCAACCACTGCGTCTTGTTCGACAATCCAAAAATAACTGAAAGGCTAGGACTTTTGTCCCAGCCTCATTCTGTTCCTAGTTTTAGGAATTTTCCATTTTTATAGAGAGAAAAAGGTGTACAATGGAGGTGCAAAGGAAGGTGATTTCTATGGAAGAAAGGGACGTGATTCAAGAGGCAAGGACGACGATCACCCTTCTTCAAACAGCCTTTTCTAAAGGATTCACCCCTAGTCCAGATACCCTTCGATTTCGAGAAAATCTAGATCAGATGTTGAAAGGTTTACTGAAAGCTAGGCGGGTAGACAATCGTCTGTTGATTGAGTTAGAAAAGTTTTATCAGACCGCCAGTCTATTGATTGGTCTGGGTGGGCTAGCTTTGAACGAAGAGGCCTTTCAAGCTTGGCGAGCTTATGATCACTGGCATTACGAGGTTGTGAAGCCTCAGTTACAGGTCTATGGACCGACGGTGGTTTTATAGTTGATGTGCCTTGAGTTTGTCCACAGATATTCAGAGGAGGTGTTGGTCATAGTAGTCCTTCACGATTTTCTACATCAGTTAACCCTATCGTTTTGGAACTTCTATTACTCGCTCTTTTTCTTATTTGAAAAATAAGAAGGATTGAATCCCTTTTACATATAGTAGAAGGGATTTTTGATGCAGAATCCTTGAAAATCTGAGGCTCTTGGATTATGATGGAGCTAATAGGTAAGAAGCGTTCCTTGTGGGGAATGCAGGAAGCGAGGAAAAAAGATGGCAGAGATTTATCTAGCAGGTGGCTGTTTTTGGGGCTTGGAGGAGTATTTTTCACGGATCCCTGGTGTAGAAGAGACGACGGTGGGCTATGCCAATGGCCAGGTGGAAACGACTAATTACCAACTGATCAAGGAAACGGATCATGCAGAGACTGTACAAGTCATCTACGATCCAAATAAAATCACCCTACGAGCGATTCTGCTCTACTATTTCCGGGTGATCGATCCCTTGTCCATTAACAAGCAAGGAAATGATCGAGGACGCCAATATCGGACGGGTGTCTATTATACAGACGAGGCAGACCGTGAAGTGATTGCCCAAGTGTTTGCGGAAGAAGAGAAGCAACTGGGCTGCAAAATGGCGGTTGAGTTGGAACCCTTGCGCCACTATATCTTGGCTGAGGACTACCACCAAGACTACCTCAAGAAGAATCCAGGGGGCTATTGCCATATCGATGTGACAGATGCAGACCAACCCTTGATTGATCCGGCAGCTTATCAGAAGCCAGATCAAGAAACCTTAAGGGCGAAACTGACCCCTGAGCAGTACCAAGTCACCCAAGAAAGTGCGACGGAGCGCCCGTTCCATAATGCCTATGATCAGACCTTTGAAGAGGGTATCTATGTGGATATTACGACTGGGGAACCTCTCTTTTTTGCCAAGGATAAGTTTGCTTCTGGCTGTGGATGGCCAAGTTTCTCTCGTCCCATTGCCAAAGATGTCGTCCACTATTACCAGGATCATAGCCACGGGATGGAGCGGATCGAAGTTCGTTCCCGTTCAGGCAATGCCCATCTCGGACATGTCTTCACCGATGGACCAACAGACCAAGGTGGCCTACGCTATTGCATCAATTCGGCCTCTCTGCGCTTTATTCCAAAAGAAGAGATGGAGCAAGAGGGTTATGGATATTTGTTAAAGGCATTGAGATAAGTGGGTCTTTCTCGCAGATTGAAAAACGGAGTTTATGATGAAAAAAAGAAATTTGTGGTTAACGATTTTTTCACTTTCGGCTATGGTAACTCTGATTGGATTAGGATTTACTGCCTATAATCATTTTGTATTCCATCAACCTTTTATGAATCGGACGACAAAAGGGTTGCTCTCGGCCTTTTTCCTAAGTCTGGTCATGGTTGCAATCAGCTTGTCCAAATCAAATGATAAGAAGTGATGATCGATCATTTATTTGAATCAATCAACTGTGCAGGAGCAGGACGATGAAGCGTTTCTAAACAATGGCGCTTCTGTCCTGCTCTCTTTTTTCTCTTCTTAAAAATTGTGATACAATGAAGAGAAAGTATTTCAATGGCAGCTCAATTTGTTGGCGGATCATTGGAGAAACTAGGTACGAAGAAGAGGTAGGAATGTTAGAGAAGTGGGAGAGTGTGAAAGGAACCATCAAAACGATGGGAAAAGAGCTATCGGCGGCCTTTGATTGGGCTTTTGATCGTCTCTTTTCAAGGATTCAGCTGACCAATGAACAGTTTGTCTATGTGCTCTTGTCTGTTGTTTTCATCGTGGCCAATGCCATCTTATGGGTGCAAAAGTTCCAAGGCTTTCCGATCACTGCAACCGAACGGCCAGAGGTTGTGTACAAGGCAAAGACACCGGCTGATCAGATTCCTCATACAGCTCGGATCATGGCCAATGGAGATCAGCTCTATCACGATTTGGTCTATATGAGCGCGCAAAAAGAAGATGGGACTTATGATTTTCATGAAAATTACGAGTATGTCAAACCTTGGCTACAAAAAGCGGATCTAGCCTTGGGCGATTTTGAAGGAACCATTAACCCGAATTACTATTTGTCAGGTTATCCTCTTTTTAATGCGCCGAGCGAAGTCGTACCAGCCATCAAGGATGCTGGTTATGATGTCATGGATTTGGGACACAACCATATCTTGGATTCAGGTCTAGAAGGGGTCTATTCGACAGCCAAGGCCTTTGAAGATGCAGGCATCACACCTGTCGGTGTCTACACGCATGAAAAGAGAGGCCAGGCCCCCTTGGTGATCAAGGAAGTGAATGGCATCAAGATTGCTATTCTAGCCTACGCTTATGGGTTTAATGGAATGGAAACGACCCTTACTCCAGAGGAGCAAGCAGATGTCTTGTCTGATCTGGATGAAGAGCGGATGAAGGCGGAGATCCAAAAGGCAGAGCAAGAGGCCGATATCACCATTGTCATGCCCCAGATGGGAATCGAGTACCAGTTGGAGCCGACAGAAGAGCAAAAAGAGCTCTATCATAAGATGGTTTCTTGGGGAGCTGATATCGTCTTTGGTGGGCATCCCCATGTTGTAGAGCCTGCTGAAGTGGTCAATAAAGATGGTCAAAACAAGCTCATCATCTACTCAATGGGGAATTTCCTGTCCAATCAGCGTCTGGAAACCATGGGGGATGTGGAGACTGCTCAATGGACAGAGCGAGGGGTCTTGATGGATGTGACCATTGAAAAGGTTGGTCGTAAGACACGGATTAAGACGGCTACTGCTCATCCAACCTGGGTCAGTCGGACTCCGAAGGGAACCTATTCTCCTGAAGGCTATGACTTGTACAAGTACCAGACCTATATCTTGGAAGATTTTATCCAAGGTGGCAAATACCGCGACAAGCTGGATGAGGAGACTAAGGAGAGAGTGGACACGGCTTACCGAGAAATGAAGGAACATGTTCACTTGGACTGGCCTCAGAGTGGAAAGGAATAGAGTATGGAAGGAAATGTGAACTGGATCCCGCTGGGGATCCTAGGATTGATCGTGGTGAGTTGGACAACCAAATTTCTTACGGCCATCCGCCTCAAGCAAAAGCTGAAGAAGGCTTGGGATGGATCGCCTTTCTTTCGCAAGAAAGATACAGAAGAAAGTTTGATAGACAGTCTGGCTTATCCGGCTAAGGGAAAGACGATCGACAGCCAAGTGGATGATCAGACCTGGCATGATTTGGCTTTGGATGCGGTCTTTGATCAGCTCAACTATACCCAATCGAGCCTTGGAGCAGAGGCTCTCTATCAAAAAATGCGCCTACTGGAATTCCAGTCTCAGGACCAGCTCCATGACTTAGAATCCTTCTTTGAAGAGCATCCTGATTTGCGCCTCAAGGTCCAGGTCATTTTCAACCAACTGGGCAAGAAGAACCACAACATGGCGCGCAGCATTGTCGCAAATCCCGGCAAGCATTATGCAGGTTTGCCCCTCTATCTAACCTTGGCCTGTCTTCCAATCCTCTGTCTCTTTGCCATCCCCTTTGAGCCAGTTGGGGCCATTACCCTCTTGGTGATCAGTGTGGTCTTTAATATTGTCTTTTCGAGTTTGCGCAATTGGTCCAATAAAATCCGTCTGGACAATGTTAGCTATCTGGTTCGCATCTTTGCTTCGGCAGAACGTTTGAGCCGTCTAGCCTTGCCACAACAAGAAGAACTAAAGCAAGCGGTCAAACCTTTTAAGAAAACGCGGATCCTTGCCAGTGTCTTACAGAGTCCGACGGGGACTTCGGAAATGGAAATTATTCTCCTCTACCTCAATGTCCTCTTTTTGCTTCCACAGATCGCTCAGGTTTATATTTACAATCAGGTGAAGGCTCATCAAAAAGAGGCCCAGAAGCTTCTGGATCTCCTTGGAGAGATGGAAGTTGCTATTAGTCTCTTGCGCCACAAGCGGGATCTAGAAGTGGTCTGCCAGCCAGTCTTTACGGAAACGGGTGGCATTGAGGGTGAGACGCTCTATCATCCTTTGCTGTCTAATCCGATTGCGAATGATGTGCATTTTCAAAAAAACATGGTCATCAGTGGGGACAATGCGTCCGGGAAATCGACCTATTTGAAAACTGTCGCTATCAATGCCATTCTGGCTCAAGGATTAGGCTTTGCCTATGGAGAAAGTTTGGCCCTTCCTTATGGTCATGTCCTAACAGCTATGGATGTGAGCGATGATATTGAAGTTGGAGATAGTTACTTCATCACCGAAAGTAAAGCTATTTTGCGGATGATTCAGCATCTGAAAAAGCCTGGTTTTCACTATTTCTTTATTGACGAGCTCTTTAAGGGGACCAATACCATCGAGCGGATCGGATCAGGCCTTGGGATTGTCCGCTGGTTGGCTGCCCAAAACTGCCTCTACATGATCTCCAGTCATGATATTGAGCTGGTCGCAGCCTCTGGTGAGGTCAATGATAATTACCATTTTGACAGTCGCTATGTGGATGGCAAGATCGTCTTTGACTACCAGATTAAGCCAGGGTCAGCCGTGACCAAGAATGCGGTCAATACGCTAGAAAGTCTGCATTATCCAGAGGAGATTACGCAAACAGCCAAGGACTTGATTGACCAGTATGAAGAGACGGGACACTGGTCTTTGAAAGAGATTGAAAAAGAATGAAAATGAACGAAGGAGTTTGTAAATGATCGGTTTAGGGACCTTCTATAATGCCTTAGGGGTCGTGTTTGGTGGGCTATTAGGATTGCTCATCGGTCAACGTTTGTCAGAAGATTTTCATGAGACCCTTCTGAAAGTGACAGGAGTTGCTGTTTTTGTCTTAGGCATCGCAGGGACCTTGGAAAAGATGCTGGTGGTGCATGGATGTCATGTGGAAAGTCACGGCAGTATGATGTTGATACTGAGTCTAGTGATCGGGACCGTTATCGGGGAACTCTTGAAGATTGAGGAGGGCTTTGAGCGCCTGGGAACCTGGCTAAAGGAAAAGACGGGCAACCAAGGTGATACCAGTTTTGTTGAGGCCTTTATGACCACGGCCTTGACCATTTGTATCGGGGCTATGGCAGTGGTCGGAGCTGTCCAGGATGGCTTGACAGGGGACACCTCGACCTTGTTGGCCAAGGCGATTCTGGATATGGTTATCGTTCTAGTCTTGACCGTTTCAAAAGGAAAGGGCGCGATCTTTGCGGTGGTTCCACTCGTGATCCTTCAAGGTTTGATCACGCTGTTGGCCCATTTGATCGCACCGATTATGACTCCACAAGCCCTTTCGAATCTGTCCCTAGTTGGCTCCAGCCTCATTCTCTGTGTAGGGATCAATCTCATCTGGGGCAAACGAATCAAGGTCGCCAATCTCCTTCCGGCAGTGCTAATTGCCATTATTTGGGCCTTTGTTGGCTAAAAAAATAGAAGCTAACCGGTAAAGATAGGTTAGCTTTTTTGCTTGTCCATGTAGTCTTGTTAGAAAAATGAAGGTACTCCGAAAAGAAAGGAATTCTTTTAAATGTGATAAAATAAGAAACAGGAGTGAAGATTGGATTCATTTTGAAGGTGAAGGGTGAGTGAGTTATGATCAAACTAATTGCAACAGATATGGATGGGACCTTATTAGATGAGCGAGGCGAGGTGGATCTCCTGCGTCTAGAAAGGCTTTTGGACCACTTGGATCAAAAAGGGATTCGCTTTGTCATTGCGACGGGAAATGAAATCCATCGCATGCGCCAGCTCTTGGGTCCTTTAGTCAAGCGGGTGACCCTAGTCGTAGCCAACGGAGCTCGAATTTTTGAGGATGACCAGATGATTCTAGGAAAATTCTGGGATCGAGAACTAGTAGAGGCGGTTCTTGCTTATTTTAAGGGGCGAGAAATTTCGGAGCAGCTGGTTGTGTCAGCTGTCAATGGGGGCTTTGCCAAGGAAGGAACGGTCTTTACAGAAGTTGAGAAATTCATGCAGCCGGAAGTGATTGAAGCCTTGTACAAGCGGATGAAGTTTGTTCCGGAATTGACAGCAGATTTATTTGATCAGGTGCTTAAAATGAGCTTGGTGGTTGGCTTGGATCGTCTTGATCAAGTGCGCCGAGAAGTCCAGCAAGCTTTTGGAGATCAGCTCATGGCGGTTTCGAGCGGTTTTGGCAGCATGGATCTCTTACAAGCAGGCATTCACAAGGCTTGGGGACTGGCTCAATTAATGGAGATGTGGCAGCTTAACGCCAGCCAGGTCATGGCTTTTGGAGATAGTGGAAACGACATCGAAATGCTTGAAATGGCTGCTCACTCCTATGCTGTAGCCAATGCAGAAGAAGCTGTCAAGGCTGTTGCCAAACACTTAGCGCCGAGCCATCAAGAAGGCGGTGTCTACCAGGTGATCGAAGAGTATCTAGGATTGACCCCCTGGGAACAAGTGAAAGGAAAGAATTAGATGACGGTACAACTGTTAGAAGACTGGCTCTTAAAGGAGCAGGAGAAAATCATAACAACCTATCGGGAGCTCAATCAAGCCCCTCTGAAGGAGCCTGGTTTGATCTTTATCGGAGACTCCATCGTGGAGTATTTCCCCATTCATGAACTATTACAAAGTCCCAAGCACATGGTCAATCGAGGAGTGCGAGGCTATAAGACGGATCTCCTTCGTGAGCATCTAGACGCCCATGTCTTTGGAACGGCGGTGGATCAGATCTTTCTCTTGATCGGGACCAATGATATCGGAAAAGAAATCCCTCAAAAGGAAACCTTGGACAATGTAGAAGCGGTCTTACAAGCAATTATGCGGGACTTTCCCCTAACTCACATCAACCTGATCTCGGTTCTACCGGTGAGTCAAGAAGAGCGCTACAAACAAAAGGTCTATGTGAGGACCAATGAAAAAATTCAGGCCCTCAATCTGGCCTATCGCGAATTGGCTCAGGCCTACCACCAGGTCAGCTATGTCGATGTGTATTCGTCTTTATTGGATGAAGAGGGGCAGTTGGCAGAAGCCTATACGACAGATGGCCTCCATTTAAGTGTGGCCGGTTACCGCATCCTAGCTCAAGCTCTGCAGGAGACGTTATAGAGACAAAAATAGGGAGCGAAAAAAGACCAATCAGACAAATCTTCAAAGGGAGATTTGTTTTTTTTTAAAACTTTTGGTTGACAAATGTAAATCTTAGGTGTAAAATAACGTCATAAGATTTACAAATGTAGATTTAGAAAGGAGAGGTCATGCAAATTT
This sequence comes from uncultured Streptococcus sp., assembly GCA_934215455.1. Taxonomy (GTDB): domain Bacteria; phylum Bacillota; class Bacilli; order Lactobacillales; family Streptococcaceae; genus Streptococcus. The sequence goes on along the minus strand of CAKPZX010000018.1, from coordinate 21,549 downwards.
CCAATGCGGAATGGCGCATCATGAAGATTATCTGGATGGAAGGCAAGCAGACCAGCACGGATTTGATCGCAGTCTTGTCCGAGCGCTTTGACTGGTCGAAGTCGACGGTCAAGACTCTCTTGACCCGCTTGGTGGAGAAAGGATGTTTGACTAGAGAAAAATCAGGCAAAGCCTTTGTTTACTCGGCTTTGTTGAAGCAGGACCAGAGTTTAGACTTGGTCGTTGAGGATGTGAAAGACAAGGTTTGCTCCAAAAGGATTGTCCAGGTGCTTGAAAACTTGATTAAGGCGAGTGACTTTACGCTTGCAGATCTTAATCAGCTGCAGCAGGTCCTGGAAGAAAAGAAAGCAGAGGCTGTCGAAACAGTCCCTTGCAATTGTATGTAATAGAAAGAAGGAAATTCCATGTTTGGATTGTTAATTAGTATTGTTTGTTTACTTGTGGTTGTCTTTATTGCTTGGTGGTTCTTTGCAGAGCATGAAAAGGTAAGCGGCCACGCTCGTCAGAAATCAGGTTATCAAGAAATTGAAGTCGAAGTCATGGGGGGCTATTCGCCTGAAACCATTGTCCTGAAAAAGAATGTTCCAGCCCGGATCATCTTTAATCGCAAGGATCCATCTTCATGTCTGGCTCAAGTGATCTTTCCAGATTTTGGCGTTCATGAAGATTTGCCTTTAGGTGAAAAACATGTTATTGAAATTACGCCAGAAAAAGCGGGCGAATATGGGTATTCATGTGGAATGAACATGATGCATGGTCACATGATTGTGGAATAAAGGAGTAGGTATGGCAGAAAAACAAAAAGCAGTTGTGGAAAACGGAGTGCAAAAGATTCGTATTACAGCAGAAAAAGGCTATAGTCCAAAGGAATTTCAACTTCAAAAAGGGATCCCTGCTGAAATCACTTTCCATCGGGTCAATCCTTCCGGCTGTTACAAGGAAATTTTGTTTGAAGATCAGGGGATTTTAGAGCCTTTGGAAGTCGGTGTGGATAAGGTGATATCCTTTACCCCGACAGAAACAGGGGACTTCGAGTTTTCATGTGGAATGAAGATGCAAAAGGGTTCCTACACGGTTGTGGAAAAACGCCGTCGTGTCTTAGGTTTACTGGGTCGCTTTTGGATTACTAGTATCTTTACTCTTCCCTTATTAATCTTGATGATCGGGATGATGGCAGGATTTGTATCCCATCCAGTCAGTCGCTGGGGGACTTTTCTAGCGACAACGCCGATCATGTTGGTAGCAGGAGTTCCTTTTATCAAGAGTGCCTGGGCCTCATTTAAGAAGCACCATTCCAATATGGATACCTTGGTAGCTCTTGGAACCCTGGTAGCCTATGTCTATAGTGTATTTGCCCTTTTTACTGGTCAGCCAGTATACTTTGAGGCTGCGGGTTTTATCATCTTCTTTATCCTCTTAGGGCAAATCTTTGAGGAACGGATGCGTAACAATGCCTCCGAGGCTGTGGAAAAGTTGTTGGATTTGCAGGCAAAAACGGCTCAAGTTCTCCGTGATGGGAACTATGTCGAGGTGGCGGCAGAAGATATCCAAATTGATGACTTGATTCGGGTCCGTCCTGGGGAAAAGATCGCGGTTGATGGGACGATTGTAGAAGGAAGTACGACCATTGATGAGTCGATGGTGACAGGTGAAAGCTTGCCTGTGGAGAAATCAGTTGGTGATGCAGTGATTGGCTCCACTATCAACAGCAATGGGACCATTCTCTTTAAGGCTGAAAAAGTCGGTAGTGAGACCCTCTTATCTCAAATTGTGGACTTTGTCAAAATGGCCCAATCCAGTCGTGCTCCCATTCAAGATTTGACGGATAAGATTTCAGGTATCTTTGTTCCAGTGGTGACGATTTTGGCCATTGCGACTTTCTGGGTTTGGTCCGTGCTTCTGGGCGCGTCGCTTCAAGAGGCCATGCTCTATGCAGTCTCTGTCCTCATTATTGCCTGTCCTTGTGCCCTTGGTTTAGCAACCCCAACAGCCCTGATGGTCGGAACCGGCCGTAGTGCCAAGATGGGGGTTCTGATTAAAAATGGAACAGTTCTTCAAGAAGTGCAAAAGATTCAAACCGTTGTGTTTGATAAGACAGGGACTATTACCATTGGCCAACCACTTGTAACCGATGTTGTAGGAGATGAAGCGCGTGTCTTGACACTGGCTGCTAGTCTTGAAACTTTTTCAGAACATCCACTAGCCCAAGCGGTGTTATCCCAAGCAGAAGAAAAAGGTTTGGTGTTATCCCCTGTGGAAAACTTCCAAGCGATTGAAGGAAAAGGGGTCCAAGGTCAGATCGACCAGCAGTTGGTGACCTTGGGAAATGGTAAACTTCATGACGGGACAGCGATGGATCCGGAGCTTGAAAAACGGATGGTAGAGTTGCAAGAGCAGGCCAAAACAGTGATCAGTTTGTCTGTGGATGGGCAAGTGATTGGCTTGATTGCCATTCAAGATGCTCCGAAGGCCAGCTCAAAAGAAGCGATCAAAAAGCTCAAAGAACGGGGCTTGAAAACGGTCATGTTAACGGGGGATAATGAACGGGTGGCCCAAGCTATTGCTAAGCAAGTGGGAATTGACACCGTCATTGCTGATGTCCTTCCTCAAGAAAAAGCTAACGCCATCCAAAAACTGCAAGAAGCTAGCAAGGTCGCCTTTGTTGGAGATGGGATCAATGATGCTCCAGCTCTCTCGATCGCGGATGTGGGGATCGCTATGGGATCTGGAACGGATATTGCGATCGAGTCCGGTGGCATCGTGCTCACGCAAAATGATTTGCTTGGCGTTGTGCGCGCCTTTGACATGAGTCAAAAGACCTTCCGCAGGATCTTACTCAATCTCTTCTGGGCCTCTATCTACAATATCCTTGGGATTCCAATTGCTGCTGGAGTCTTTGTAGGACTGGGATTGACCCTCAATCCAGAACTAGCAGGTCTTGCTATGGCCCTTAGTTCTTTGTCTGTTTTGACTAGCTCGCTGCTTCTCAATGTTGCGAAAATTGATTAAAGAAAATAAAAAGTGGTATAACATGCAGTATCGCTTAAAATGTAGAAAAACTTTTTAAGTAATATAAGTTAAGTGATTCAACGAAGAAAGAAAAATGAGTTCCAATTTTTAGATTGAATCAAGAAATACCAAAAACTTTCCGCCGTGAGAAAAGTGCTTGAAACATTATCATTTCAAGCACTCGGTAGTTTTGAGACCTTAGGCTCAAAACTAAGTCATGGAACTTCGAAGAAGTTCGCTGACGTCCGTACTCACCTAAGGAAAGTTTTTTTAAAAAATACTTTGCCAACAATTTAAGTACTACAGCATGCTGTAGTACTTTTTTATCATTCCTTACAGCTCTAAGGGAAAAAAGTGGGTAAGAAAATATAGTATAAAACCCTATTGTAGGATAGTTTGTGAAAATTTCTCAAAAAGAGCATCTGTTATGGAATAGGGATTGAGCATCTCTGAGCAGATCCTTATACATGTGAATCTCTTTGTGATAAATTAATACTGTAATCGTTTTGTAAATCGTTTTCATGAGAAAAGTCAGAAAAAACTCATTTTCAAGGCGAGATGATCGCAAAGATGAAGTAGAAGCGCTATGCTGCATTTTAAGGGATCAAAATAGAATTAAAGGAGAGTTAGAATGACTCAAGGGAAAATTACTGCATCTGCAGCAATGCTTAATGTATTGAAAACATGGGGCGTAGATACCATCTACGGTATCCCATCAGGAACACTTAGCTCACTCATGGATGCTTTGGCTGAAGACAAAGATATCCGTTTCTTGCAAGTTCGCCACGAAGAAACAGGTGCTCTTGCAGCAGTTATGCAGGCTAAATTTGGCGGATCTATTGGTGTTGCAGTTGGTTCAGGTGGTCCAGGTGCGACTCACTTGATCAATGGTGTTTACGATGCAGCTATGGATAACACTCCATTCCTTGCTATCCTTGGATCACGTCCAGTTAACGAATTGAACTTGGATGCCTTCCAAGAATTGAACCAAAACCCAATGTACAACGGTATCGCTGTTTACAACAAACGTGTAGCTTACGCAGAACAATTACCAAAAGTAATCGACGAAGCTTGCCGTGCTGCTGTTTCTAAAAAAGGTCCAGCCGTTGTTGAAATTCCAGTAAACTTTGGATTCCAAGAAATCGACGAAAACTCTTACTACGGATCAGGTTCTTATGAACGTCACTTTATCGCTCCTGCCTTGAACGAAGTGGAAATCGATAAAGCTGTTGAAATCTTGAACAATGCTGAACGTCCAGTGATCTACGCTGGTTTCGGTGGAGTTGGTGCGGGTGATGTGATCACTGAATTGTCTCGTAAAATTAAAGCACCAATCATTACAACTGGTAAAAACTTTGAAGCCTTCGAATGGAACTACGAAGGTTTGACTGGTTCTGCTTACCGTGTTGGTTGGAAACCAGCCAACGAAGTAGTCTTTGAAGCAGACACTGTTCTCTTCCTTGGTTCAAACTTCCCATTTGCTGAAGTTTACGAAGCCTTCAAGAACACTGAAAAATTCATCCAAGTGGATATCGATCCTTACAAACTTGGTAAACGCCATGCTCTTGACGCTTCAATCCTTGGGGATGCAGGTCAAGCAGCCAAAGCAATCCTTGACAAAGTAAACCCAGTTGAGTCTACTCCATGGTGGCGTGCAAACGTGAAGAACAACCAAAACTGGCGTGATTACATGAACAAACTCGAAGGTAAAACTGAGGGTGAATTGCAATTGTATCAAGTTTACAATGCAATCAACAAACATGCTGATCAAGACGCTATCTACTCAATCGACGTCGGTGACACTACTCAAACATCTACTCGTCACCTTCACATGACACCTAAGAACATGTGGCGTACATCTCCACTCTTTGCGACAATGGGTATTGCCCTTCCTGGTGGTATCGCTGCTAAGAAAGACAATCCAGATCGCCAAGTATGGAACATCATGGGTGACGGTGCATTCAACATGTGCTACCCAGACGTTATCACAAATGTTCAATACGACCTTCCAGTTATCAACGTTGTCTTCTCAAATGGTAAATATGCCTTCATCAAGGACAAATACGAAGACACAAACAAACACTTGTTTGGTTGTGACTTCCCTAATGCTGACTATGCGAAAATCGCTGAAGCTCAAGGAGCTATTGGATTTACAGTTGACCGTATCGAAGACATCGACGCAGTCGTTGCTGAAGCTGTGAAACTCAACAAAGAAGGTAAGACAGTTGTCATCGATGCTCGCATCACTCCACATCGTCCACTTCCAGTAGAAGTACTTGAATTGGATCCAAAACTTTACTCAGAAGAAGCAATCAAAGCCTTCAAGGAAAAATACGAAGCAGAAGAACTCGTACCATTCCGCCTCTTCTTGGAAGAAGAAGGGTTGCAATCACGCGCAATCAAATAATTCCTCTCGTGGAAAATCAAATGTAAACATTGTAGATTTTATGTTTTGATTTTCATAGAGAGAAACTTGAAAAGATCGGAGCAATCCGGTCTTTTTGTGGAGGATAGTAAATGAATTTAAATCAATTAGATATTATCGTTTCAAATGTTCCTCAAGTCTGTGCTGAATTGGAGCATATCTTGGATAAGAAGGCAGACTATGCCGATGACGGTTTTGCTCAGTTCACGATTGGCAGTCACTGTCTCATGTTGTCTCAAAATCATTTGGTTCCTTTGGAAAATTTTCAGTCAGGAATCATTCTTCATATCGAGGTTGAGGATGTAGACCAGAACTACAAACGGTTGAAAGAGCTTGGTATCCAGGTTTTGAACGGTCCAGTAGTAACCGATTGGGGAACCGAAAGCTTGCTAGTTGAAGGCCCTGCTGGTCTAGTGATTGATTTTTATCGTATGAAATAGGTAATTCTATTATCAAAAAATTTAAACGTTCTTGGAGTGGAACTTAAAAAGATCGGAGCAATCCGGTCTTTTTATGTTCTCAAGTGTAGGAGATACCTTAGAATAGGTTCAGTTTTTCATAGGATCTTGTAGGATTTTTGGGAAAGAGAAGGGTATAATAGAACTATCAAATCAAGTGAGGTAGAGAGATGACCGACAAACTTCAATTTCCAGATGGTTTCCTTTGGGGTGGGGCGACGGCTGCTAACCAGTGTGAGGGAGCTTATAATGAAGATGGCCGTGGCTTGGCTAATGTGGATGTGGTGCCGATTGGGCCTGATCGTCACGCCATTATTACAGGTAAGAGAAAAATGTTCGACTTTGAAGAGGGCTATTTTTATCCGGCTAAGGATGGCATTGATATGTACCATCGCTACAAGGAAGACATTGCGCTCTTTGGGGAAATGGGCTTTAAAACCTATCGTTTGTCCATTGCCTGGTCTCGGATCTTCCCTAAAGGAGATGAACTAGAGCCGAATGAAGCAGGTCTACAGTTCTATGAAGACCTCTTTAAGGAGTGCCACAAGTATGGCATTGAACCCTTGGTGACCATTACCCACTTTGACTGTCCCATGCATTTGATTACCGAGTATGGAGGCTGGCGTAGTCGCAAGATGTTGGAATGTTATGAACGTCTCTGCCGGACCCTCTTCACTCGCTACAAGAGCTTGGTCAAATACTGGCTGACCTTTAATGAAATCAATATGATCCTCCATGCGCCTTTTATGGGAGCGGGTCTCTGCTTTGAAGAAGGGGAGAATGTTGAGCAGGTCAAATACCAGGCGGCACACCATGAGTTGGTCGCTTCAGCCATTGCCACCAAGCTAGCCCATGAGATTGATCCTAACAATAAGGTCGGCTGTATGCTGGCAGCAGGGCAAAACTATCCTCATACCTGTGCTCCACGAGATGTCTGGGCTGGTCTAGAAGAAGACCGCAAGAACTATTTCTTCATCGATGTGCAGGCGCGTGGGGAATACCCTAACTATGCCAAGAAAGAGTGGGAGCGTCAGGGAATCACAGTTGAGATGACCGAGCAGGACCTTCAATTGTTGAAAGATCATACAGTGGACTTTATTTCCTTCTCCTACTATGCCAGTCGGGTCGCTTCAGGGGATCCAGCTGAAAGGGAGAAAACAGCGGGCAATATCTTTGCCTCTCTGAAGAATCCCTACCTAGAAAGCTCAGAATGGGGTTGGCAGATTGACCCTCTTGGACTCCGCATTACGCTGAACACCATCTGGGATCGTTATCAAAAACCCTTGTTTATTGTAGAAAATGGACTAGGCGCCGTTGATACCCCAAATGAAGCCGGGGAGATTGAAGATGACTACCGGATTAACTACCTAGCAGCTCACATCAAGGCTATGCGAGATGCTATTAACGAAGATGGTGTTGTCCTCTGGGGCTATACGACTTGGGGCTGTATTGACCTGGTCTCTGCCGGGACAGGAGAAATGAAGAAGCGCTACGGCTTTATCTATGTCGATCGGGACAACGAAGGTAAGGGAAGCTTGGAGCGCTCACGTAAGAAATCCTTCTATTGGTACAAAGAAGTCATTGCGACCAATGGGGCTTCTGTTGAATAAAAGTTTTCGGTACTTGATGGCCGACTCTCTCCTACATACAAAAAGCTTAGAATCTCACTAACAAGCTGGGATCCTAAGCTTTTTGTATGTAGTTTAGCCAAGTCATTACGGATTTACTGGTCGTAATCTAAGACATTATTCTCGATGACAAACTTAGATTCAGCGGAAATGTTGGCTGCTCCTAGTTGCAACTGTGAACTTCCGTCTGGATTTAGGATGTGCCACTGACCGTCCTTGTGGGCAAAGATAGCCTGAAATGTGACGTTATCGCTCTTGTCTCGAATGGGTAGAACAAATGCTTGATCTGTATTCTCTAAGAGAATCTCTTCTTTTTTTTCAAAGTTATAGATATAAAATTGCCCAGTTCTTTGTCCCAAACCATGAAGTTCATCGACTTTTTGCCAGTTCTCAAATTTTGTCCGAACAAGGGATTCATTATAAATCTTGTTGAAGGTTTCGTTGCGTTTCTTCGTTTCTTCCTCGTCTAGTGTTTTCTGAAACTCTGCAACCTTTTTAGTCGTTTGGATGGTTTGTTTGTTTTGCTCCCTGATTTGTTGTCGGTGGATGACTCGCAACATTCTTGCAGCAACGCCCAGGATGACAAGGATGGATACAAGACTGATTTTAGTTTTGGCATTTTTTTTCATAGATGATTCTCCCTATTCTGTCATTGGTCCTATTATACCCTTTGAAAGAAAGGATCGTCAAGTTCATCCTGTGATGACCTAACATGCAGATCTACCTGGAGACAATAGAATTTTATCAGATTTTCATTGACGAAGGGGCTTTTATTTGATAGGCTAGGGGAATAGAAATGATTTGGAGTTCAAATGAAAAAGGAGTGAGGCAAGTGGCACGGGTTTTATTAATCGAGGATAATAATGATATCCAAGAAATTTTGTATAGTTTGTTAAGTGAAGCTCATGAGGTCCTTCAGGCTTTTTCGGGTACAGAAGGGCTGCGGCTCTTCCAGCAAGAAGGCGTTGATTTGGTCCTTCTGGATATCATGCTTCCTGGGAAAAATGGCGATCAGGTCCTGGAGGAGATCCGTATGCAGAGTCAGACACCGGTTATCATGATAACCGCTCTGGGAGACAAACACCTCATTAGCCAGTATCTCCTTGCAGGTGCCAATGATTATATTGTCAAACCCTTTAATCTGGACGAAGTGGCCGCTCGGGTGACGGTGCAGTTGAGAAATCGCGTCTCTCCAGCACAGGAAGCTCAAGCGTCGCAAAAGCTTTCCTTTAAGAATTTGGTCCTGAATCCAGAAACCTTTGAACTGGAGTCCGGCGAACAGACGCTTCGCTTGGGCAAAAAAGAATTTCAAATTTTTGAGACCTTGCTGGCGCATCCAAAGAAGATTTTCACCAAGGAAGAATTGTATGAGGTGGTCTGGGAAGAAGTCTATCTACCTGGTGACAATACCCTCAATGCTCAACTGAGCAATCTCCGAAAGAAAATTGCCCAGCTTGATCCAGATGAGGACTATATTGAAACGGTCTGGGGCTTGGGTGTTCGCTTGAAAGGAGACAAGTAATGTGGGTTGTAGTTCTAATTCTTGTCGTCCTTGTCCTTTTCTTGGGCTTAGGCTATGCTCGCTTGCTTTCTGCCTTAGAGGATTTGCAGGAGCAGATTCAACAGAAGCTTCAAAGCGGGAGTGGGGTACGGCTGACCTCTCAGGTCTCAAAAAAAGAATTGGTCGCCTTGACTAAGCAGGTCAGTGATCTCTTCGACCAGATCGAGCGGACCAATCGGATTGCCTTTCAAGAGAAAAAGACCTTGGATATGGCCATCAGTAATATTGCTCATGATATTCGAACGCCTTTGACCATTGCATCGGGCTATACTCAACAAATCATCAAGGGTGGGACGCAGGAAGAGGAAAAGCTGAAGAAAATTGCTTCCAATCTTCAAGTCGTCTCAAAACGTTTGGAATCTCTCTTGGAATACAGACGCTTGATGGAGGGAGCTATTCAGCTTCGGATTTCAGACGTCGATCTCAGTCAAGTCTTAACCCAGCAGTTGTTCCAGTATTATGATAGCTTGTCTGAGGCGGGGATTACCTTAGAGGTAGAGCTAGAAGAGCATCTTCATTATGCTACGGATCCAGAGCTCTGGGAGCGCCTCTTGCAAAATATGCTCAGCAATGTCCTCAAGCATGGAAAGGATCAGGCTCGCTTGACCTTGGTGTCAGATGCGGACACGATTCGGGTCGAGCTGCGCAATATTGTGCAACAACCGATTCAGCACTTAGACCAACTGGCTAGTCGCTTCTACTCAGAAAATCTATCGGACACAGAAGAGTCTTCTGGCTTAGGCCTTTACATCATTCAAAATTTTGTAGAGATCTTAGGCGGCGACTTGCAACTGGCAACGGAGGCAGACTGGTTTATTTTGACCATTACACTAAGAAAAAAGGCTTGAGCACTGCTCAAGCCTTTTTGTTATAAATCTTTGTGTTTAAAAGTAGCCAGTCCCAGGAAGCCAAAAACAAGGATGAATCCAAGGGCGATCGATAGGGTGTTGGTTGTTGCTGTGGTGCTCTGTACCAAGGAATATTGGAATTCCAAGTTTAGATAGTGGAGAATATCAATATCTTTAAAGAAGAGCGCAGGAAGGCTTAAGAGGATATTTCCAATGAAGTAGCCAACGAAGGCCAAGGTGATGGATTGGCTAGCGTAGAGGAGGAAGGAAATGATGCTGACCCAAGCCAGGGTGGAAAGGAACTGAATCAGCACGGTCAGTCCAAAATGAGCAAGGAAGTGCTCTGGCATGGTGCCAAGTCCATTGTAGAGGGTCGCGATCAAGAAGACGAGACCATAAGAAACAAGAAATTGGAAGAGAGCAATGGTCAGGACAACAGCACTTTTGGCAAAGTAGTAGCTGGTGCGCGAAACGCCATAGGCCAGACTATTCTTGTATAAGTTTTGTGTTAAGTCTGTTCCCAGAACCAAGGTGATGACAATAATGGTAAAGAGGATGGTCACACTGATGCTGGAAGAGTAGTTGGTCAAGGCTTTAAAGCCTGTCCAAACTTCGGTCGCTTGGGGTAATTTGGATTCCGTATTGACGCCGACGTGGCCGGTAGCTCCAAAGATGACTCCAGACAGGATGTTGAGAACGAGAATGGCTTCTGTAATCCAAAAACCTTTGGAGCGAAAAAGTCTGTAAAAATCTGCTTGAATGGTATGCAACATGATAAATCTCCTAAATGAAATATGTGGGATAAGTAAAACAAGACGGTGGTTTGACTAGTCTACCAAGTCCGTAAAGAATTTTTCCAGATCTTGGCGGGCATAGTAGATTTCGTCCACGTCAATATCCGCTTGAACGAGTGCTTTGACAATGACTTTAATATCGTGAGTCTGTCCGAAGATATGGATTTCTCCATCCTTATCGATGACCTTGATGCGGTGATGGAGTTGATCCTGGATCAGTTGACTCGCAAGGGATAGCTGGCTAGTCTTGAGGATGATGTAATCTTCTCCTTGTTCTTCGAATTCAGCCTTACTAATTTCTTTGATCAGGCGTCCTTGGTCGACAATTCCAAAACGATTGGCAACCAGATAGAGTTCAGAGAGGATGTGGCTGGAAATGAGGATGGTCATGCCGAGTTCATCGTTGAGGCGCTTGATCATCTGACGGAATTCCTTGATTCCGACTGGATCGAGACCATTGATGGGTTCGTCTAGAATGAGGAAGTCGGGCTTGGCAATGAGCGCAATCGCAATTCCCAACCGTTGTTTCATCCCGAGTGAAAAGTCACGGAATTTCTTCTTACCCGTATTATTCAGGCCAACATAGTTCAGGGTTTCTTTGATGACCTGGTCGGGATTGGGGATATGGCGAGCCTTGCAATAGTAGACCAGATTTTGATAAGCGGTCATATGCTTGTGGGCCACGGGACTCTCAATGACGGAACCAACCCGTTTCAGGGCTTGGGTCCACTGGGAACGATTTGTAGAAGAAAAGAGAGAGACGCTTCCGTCAGTTTCTTGAATTAGCTGGGTGATGACCTTGATGAGGGTGGTTTTCCCTGCGCCATTTTTACCGATCAGGCCGTAGACGTCGCCTTTGCGAATGGTGAGATTCACATCATTTAAGGCATATTGATGACCAAATTTTTTACTCAAATGGGAAATTTCTAATACTTTTTCCATGGTTTTCTCCTTCGTCCAAATGACTTGTTGTTTTCTTTACACTCTTAGTATACAGCTTGCTTTTAAAATAACTATCAAGCAATTCTCAAATATTTCTAAAAAAAGAGAGTGGGACAGAAATCGGTAATTCATTAGAATTCGATTTCGTCGTCCCACCTCCGCACAGTTGAGTAGGGCTGTAAAAGCTGATGAAATCAGCGTAGTAGAGCCCACTCAACCACTGCGTCTTGCTCGACAATCCAAAAATAATTGAGAGGCTAGGACTTTTGTCCCAGCCTCTTCATTTTAAAATTCAGCAACAAATTCTTTGATGGCTTGCGCGAGTTCATAGGGTTTCTCGGTATTGAGTAGATGGCCTCCGTCTGCGATTTCTTGATAGCGGCCTTTTGGCAGGAGTTTGGCCAATTTTTTAGAAGAAGATTGATTGGCCCAATCTCTGCTACCACAAACAACCAAGCTAGGGAGAGGGCAAGCTTTAGCGGTATCGGTTAAATTGAGCCCTTTTAATTCGGTCAAGATTTGAAGCATCTGTTGTTTATTGGCATCTTGTTTTTCAAAGACATGCTTGGGAAGTAGACGAAAGAGAAGGATCTGGAGCCGATAGAGGGGATTAGTGTTAAGTTTGTATTGTGTTCCTACAAGGACTAAGCCCTTGAGTTGCGGGAAGTCTTGTCTGGAGAGATCAAGAGCGAGCACACCACCTAGTGAGAGTCCTACCAGAATAAAGGGTTCGCTTTCTTGCTGGAGGCGCTCCATCAACCTTTCTTTGACTTCCTGATAGCTTTCTTTTGGATGGGAGAAAATATCAAAAGTTTTGGAGTGCAAGGGTGAAAGTGCAAATTGGACTCCTTGCCAAGAGAGGACATCTTGCCCTAGTCCGTGTAAAAAAATAAGTTTCATCAGGAATCCTTTCTTTGAAAATCGAGTTCGTAGAGACCACGAAGAGCATTGCAGGCATAAATACGATCAGCGTCTGTTAAATCGTTCAGAGTTAAGAGTTTTTCTTCAACCTGCTGGGTCTCAAGAAGATGACGCCGATAAATGCCATCGAGTAAGGGGAGGTGAGCTGGTGGGGTATAGAGTTGTCCCTCGCTCTCCAGCACCAGATTGCCAATCGTCGTCTCTAGTAAGGTTCCATCTGGCAGATGGAAAATTTGCTCGTGATCTGACTGGCTAAGATGGTCTCTCTGACTCGTTTTGAAATAAGTAAATGGCGTCTCTAAATCAATCTTCTGCTCGGTCAGTTGAGCCTGTAGATAGCTAGCGGGTAAGTCTGTCAGCTCTGTGATCACTAGGTGGAAGGTCCCGTTTTTTTGCAAGGCAATCCGACAACGATAGTCAAGATTGAGATCCAAATGAGCAAGCTCTTCTTGAAGTTCTTTCAGGAGCTTCGACTCATCATAAGGATAGGCAAAGTAGCGACTAGCTTCCCTCAAGCGGGTTAGGTGTTGCTCCAGGAAGGTCAACTCTCCTTGGTGGATGCGGCCAGTCGTCAAAAGCTCAAAGCGAGGCTCTTGCCGGTAAAGAACCGCCGATTTTTGCTTGGTTTCCTGGTATTCACCTTCCCATTTACTGTCCCAAGTGATGCCTCCTCCCACGCCATAGATGGCTTGATTCCCTTGCATTTGAAGGGTTCGGATGGCTACATTAAAAATCCGTTTCCCTTTTGGAAGAAGGATGCCGATCGTTCCACAGTAGACACCTCGAGGAGCCTTCTCCGTCTTTTGAATGATTTCCATAGTGGAGATCTTCGGTGCCCCTGTAATCGAGCCACAAGGAAAGAGAGCTCGGAAGGTTTGGACCAGGTCGATCTCAGATCGCAAGCGACTTTCAATGGTCGAGGTCATCTGCCAAACGGTGGAGTATTGCTCGACTTGGCAAAGACGGGTCACCTGCTCACTTCCAATCTCCGAAATCCGGTTCATGTCATTGCGGAGGAGGTCGACGATCATCATGTTTTCTGCTCGATTTTTCGGATCGGCTTCTAGCCAAGCAGCCTCCTGAAGATCCTTTTGGTTAGTGAGACCACGGCTCGTCGTTCCCTTCATAGGGCGCGTGGTCAGTAGCCGGTCGTCTTGCTCAAAAAAGAGCTCAGGACTGATGGAGAGGATGGAGACATCATCGTGCTGGATGAAGGCATTGTAATGGGCCTTTTGCTCAACCACTAAGCGGTTGTAGATGGCCAAAGGGTCAGACTTTAGCTCTTGAGAAAGCTGGACAGTGTAGTTGACCTGGTAGGTATCTCCCTGGCGGATATGGTGATGGATGGTCTCGATAGCTTCTTGATAAGCAGGTGCCTCTACCTCTTCCTTCCAATTGGCTGGAAGATCCACAGCTTCATAGTCCTCTGGGAAAGGAAGGGTTTCAACCTCCTCGTGGATCGTAAAATAGAGGAGATACTCTCCCATAAGAGGGGCTGGATGGACAGCAAACTTCTTCTCAAAAGCAGGAGCAGCCTCATAGCTGACATAGCCAACAGCATAAAAGCCTTGCTCCTGGTAGGCTTCGACTTCTCTAAGAAGATCCTCTACCTGGTCGAGGTTTCTAGTTTTTAATTCCTTTATGGGCTTGGTGAAAAGGTATCGCAATCCAAGCTCTTTAAAATCAATAATGGTTTGTTTATGCATGCTTTGAGTATATCAAAAATAGAGGAAAAAAGGTAGATAAGGATGTAAGATTCCTTGCTTGGCCTTCCCTTTCATGCTAAAATAACCATAGAAACTGCTTTGGGCAAGGAGTAGGACTATGCAAAAGAATCCCCTCTATAACACCTCTAGTATCAGCTTTTTTCAATACCTCTTTGCGATTGCAGTGATTTTGGTGCATAGTGGTCGCTTGACCTCTTATGAGCCACTGCATTTTGGTCTCAAGAGTATGCTCGGCCGGCTAGCGGTGCCATTTTTTATCGTCTGTGCCAGCTTTTTCCTCAAACAATCCCTAGGGAATTCTCAGAAAATGAAGGCCTATCTGGCCAAAATTGTAAAAACCTATTTATTTTGGAGTTTTGTGTACCTCCCTTATGCCTGGCTCTTTTTCTCTAGTCTCCATCTTCCTGTCTATCTTTTTCCGGCAGGTGTTCTCATTGCACTGATCTATCTGGGAATGTGCTACCAACTCTGGTATATTCCGGCCTTTCTACTGGGCTTGTTTTTGGTCAATCAATTGGTCAAACGCCTAGGTATGGTTTGGACGGGGGTGATCACCTTTCTTCTATACTGCTGGGGTTTGATCGAGACCTATTCGGCTTATCTGGACACCACGAGTCTTCTCAAGGGTTACCAGCTCTACAGCAACCTATTTTTTACAGCGCGAAATGGTCTCTTTTACACGCCCATTTTTATCTATATGGGGTACTATTTGTATGATCATTTTCATGCACAAGCTTTTAGCATTCACCGTTGGCAAAAGCTAGCTCTTGCCTTTGGTTTGCTCTGCCTAGAAGGAATCATCATTTTTCAACACGAAGGAATTGATAAGAACTTTTTCTTTCTTCTTCCTTTTGTGACCGTTTATTTTGTCAATGCCTGCCTGCGATCGTCCTTTTTGAAAAGCTATGATTTACAGTATTTAAAGCAGATGAGTATAGCTCTTTACTTTTCGCATCCGATCTTTATCGAGTGGGCTCGCTATGGCTTTAGCAGCCTCCCTCTCTCTTATCCAGACAGGGGCAAGCTGATTTTTGTGACTGCCTTGTTTGGCAGCCACCTCTTTGGACTAGCCATGCTGTTGGTACGAGAGAGAAGGGAAAAACAAAAGATTCCTTCAAATGGTGAAGAGTTAGATGAAATAACCAACCAATAGTAGGGTGTACAAACCTCAAACGGCTTGTTTGAGGTTTTTTGTATGAACAAATTAAGAGGGATAAGGATTGGTAGGCCAATTTCACCTCATTTATAGATGTTTTATTTTATTGCCCTTGGATAAAAGAAAGGGGAAATCAGTACCAGATAGTGAGTTATAATATAGACATCATTGCAAATAATGTCTATATTATTGAATAGTGATGATTTAATTTGAAAAGCAAAGGATATTTTAAAAAATAAGTGATAAAATTAAAGGGAGGGCCTTTTGGAAGGCTAACAAAAGTAAAGGAGATAAGACATGAAAAAGCTTCGTTCATTATGGAAAGACTTTTTGAAAAAAGGTTTTGCCATTTTAACAATTTTCATGATGCTAGGTCAGCTTGGTCAAGGGGCTATCACGGCTTTTGCCAATGAGCTAGCAGTCGGGGATAATGGGGCCTTGGATGTTACCCTTATGTATGGGGATAAACAAGATCATCCAGGTGGAATGTCCTATTATACAGGGGATACCATGTCTGGTTATATCCAGATCACCCCTAAGAATTTGACAACGGATATTAATGAAGTAACGGTGACCTTGAAGGTTCCTGGAAAGTACTTACGAGAAGTTAGTTTACCTGACTTCAATAGTGCTTCAGAGCATGACAAACCAACGGTTACAAAAGTTGGAGATGATTATCAAGTCACACTTCACTTTAACAATTACCAAAAGTCAGAGGTCCTAACTCTACCATTTATTGGAAAATTTAAAGTCGGTTATGCACCGACCAATTATTCATTGGATATTACGGGTACCTTGAACATCAATGGGCAGGAAACAGCGCTCAATGATATCATTTGGAAACCCAAGTACAACGACTATCGCTTCACCAAGTACATCAACCAAAACTTGAACGAAGCCATGTCTAAGGACTATGCGGAAGCAATGCCAGGTATTGTCAAAGGTGCGGATGGTAAGAACTATATTGAAACACCAACTTCTGTCCCATTTGCCTTCCAATTGGACGGAATGCGTGGTCAATACGGTGGTCAATACCGTCAGTTAGAATCAGCAACGATCACTGATAAGTTACCAACCTATACAGATAAGAGTGGGAAGACTCGCACAGCTGTTCTTGATACAACCAAGTCTGAAGGCTGGGTAGACAATGGAGATGGTACAGTTACGAAGACTTTCAAGGCGGATGCAAACGACAATCCAGCAGCTTATCACCAAGAATTTATGACCAAAATCAAGGATACAAGTTACCTCTACTTGAAATTCCCTGATTTGGTCTTAGAAAAAGACCAAACCCTCAAGGACGTTCTTAGTAAGGATTTGACCAATACTGGTAGCATCGTAGGAATTCCTGCCAACCGTGGAGAGGGAGAACCAGATATTACTGCGGAAGATTCTCTTATTTTCCGTTTGACTTCACGTGACCTTGAAGGAGCTGGAAGCTTTGCTAAACAGGCGGATGGGGATGTTTATGACTCAACAGAATACAAGGCTGCTAATTATAAATGGCTCTTAAAATTTGCCAACAATACCCCTTCACCGCAGAAGAATTTCGTCTTTTATGATGAGACTGTGGACCCTCGCTTGAAGTTTACCAAGATCGGTTATAGTCGCCTGATGGAAGGAAACTATGGGATTGGGAAGCAAATCCATACCATTGTCAAACGAATTATCTTGACCATGGAAGATGGTAGCACCAAAGAAATCCAGTCAGAAGCAGATAAAGATGGAAACGGTCTAATTGATTTGACCAAGTATGGAACCGTTGTGGGCTGGCGGATGGAAATGAAGGATGATTTTGTCCTTCAATCTGGTCAGGGAATTTACCTCAATAGCTATACAAGCTTCAAGGATCCTGAAAAGACGCGTTACGATGAAAATGATGCGACCAAAAATGTCTACAAGAATACAGGCCGTGTGACTTATAAAACACAGTCAAACGTTGCCAAAGATCAGTCAGCAGATTGGAGCTTTAAGCTGATTCCAATGAAGGAAAGCTTTGAAATTGCAAAAACGACTGATTACAATGATGTTCGCTATACTGATGGACAAAATATTCGTTTTGGTTTGATGGCAACCAAAGTAGTTTTAGATCCTGATAAGGATTATGGAGACCTGCGAATCATTGATCTGTATGATCCAAATACCCTTAAAGTCGACTATAAAGATTTTGAGAGAAACCTTGCCTCTAATGAAAAAGGGATGAAATTCTTAAAGAGCTACGATGTCATTGAAAACTACCACAATTCTGGACGGACAGCTCTCATCATGCATTTGGATCAAAAAGAGTTTATTAAAGCTTCTCTTCAAGATCTTAATCGCGTGCGTCTACCATTTATCGTGGCCGATCTGAAAGGGAAAGACGATGGTGGGACCTTCACCAATAAAGTATATGTCGCTGGAAACGGCATCCACGATCTTGAAAATGCTAACCCAAATCGTGTTACTGAGGATGTGTACGATCTGAACGGAAATGGTTCAACAACGGATAAAATTCCATATGCTCAATCAAACTATACGATTGTTGCTGCTGAAGGAATCTATGCACGCAAATATATCGCTAAAAATGATGACCTGTCAGACGCTTCGATTGTGACACGTACCTTCAAACCAGGTGAAACCTTTAACTACAAACTCACCATTAAAAATAATACGGATAAGGCAGTAGAAGACGGAGTCGTCTATGATGTCCTACCAAAAGTAAAAGACGTTAACACACTAGACGGATCTGGTCGGATGACAGAATACACAGTCAGCCTTCGTGGACCAGTAACTGCTCCGGAAGGATGGACGATCTACTATACAACGGATACAGGCGTTACGACAGCTACCATGGCGCAAGCTGCCGACAAGGATATCTGGACGACAGCTGTGACTGATTACAGTCAAGTAACAGGAATCAAGTTAGTTGCAAATGCTGGGACTACGATTCCTGCGCGTGGAGAAGCAAGCTTTGGTGTCCCAGTTGTGAATCCAAGTGAATTGACAGATGAAGTCAAGGCCTTGATGCAAGAACGCACCAAAGATAACGAAGACAACGGTGGTCGTTCAGGTGTAGTCCAAGCCCATAACCAATTTGGTTACAAGGCCAAAGGCCACGAAGGAAACCGTGAGTCCAATACCGTATCCGCACAAATCTTCTCAGCTGCTTTCCAAGTCAAGAAAGTGGATAAGGACAATCCGAAGAAAGTCCTTGAAGGTGCTGAATTTACCTTAACTGATGCAAATGGTGCGGTTGTTGCGACGGCAACTTCTGATAAGAATGGAGAACTCTCCTTTAACACCTTAACAGAAGGAACCTATACGCTCAAAGAAACCAAAGCACCTGAAAGCTACAAGTTGGATGAGACAGAACATGCCGTGGTTGTCACCTATGATGCGGACAAACAAATCTACCACGTCACGGTGGATGGAAAAGCGATTGGCTCAAAAGCAGTCCCAGTTGAGATCGCTAATGAAGCAGATATCAAGTATATTGATCTTGAAGCTTCAAAAGTTTGGGATGACCAAGACAACCAAGAAGGGCTTCGCCCAGAAAGTGTGGAATTCCAACTCTATAAGAATGGCAAAGCTCAAGGAAAACCAGTCACGGTTTCAGCCGCAACAGACTGGAAAGCCCACTTTACGAATCTTCCAGATAAAGACAGTGATGGCAAGCTCAATACCTACACTGTTAAAGAAGTGAAAGTTCCGACTCATTATACGGTCGATACAGAAGAAGCCAGCTTCACAGATGGAAAAGCTACCATCACCAACAAGCGCACTCCTGAGACAACGACTGTTACAGTCAAGAAAGTCTGGGATGATGCACAAAACCAAGACGGTCTTCGCCCATCTACCATCAAAGTTCACCTCTTGGCAAATGGAACAGAGGTGCAAGCTCTTGATCTGACTGGTGAAGGCGATGAATGGACTCATACCTTCACAGACCTGCCAGTCTATAAAGATGGTCAAAAAGTTGTCTACACAGTGACAGAAGACAAAGTGGACAATTACACCACTAAGATTGATGGAACAACGATTACCAATACTTACAAGCCAGGTAAGACGAGCCTCACTGTTACGAAAAACTGGAATGATGCCAACAACCAAGATGGTCTTCGTCCAAAATCGATCAAGGTTCAACTCTATGCTGGCGATCAAAAGGTTGGTAAGGCGGTTGAATTGTCAGCTGATAACAAATGGACCCATACCTTCTCAAACCTAGATGAGAAGAAAGCTGGCCAAGTTATCAACTATACAGTCAAAGAAATCGATGTTCCAGAAGGCTACACACAAGCTGTCGAAGCAACTAACCCAGGTCAAGTAGTCGTGACCAACACGCACGAACCAGAAAAGACCAAAGTAGAAGTGAGCAAGAAGTGGGAAGATGGAGACAACCAAGATGGTCTTCGTCCAGCCAGCATTCAAGTTCAATTGTACAAAGATGGCCTTGCGACGGATCAAGTGGTAGAACTTTCAGCAGTGAATGACTGGAAAGGTACATTTGAAAACCTTGATGCCAAGGCAGATGGAAAAGCAATTGCGTATACAGTCAAAGAAGTGACTGTCCCAGATGGTTACAAGGTGACGGTAAATGATAAGGACAAGGCCAATGTTGTCTTGACCAATACGCATGAACCAGCTTTGACAGAGATGAAAGTTACGAAGAAATGGGAAGATGCCAACAACCAAGATGGTCTTCGTCCAAAATCGATCAAGGTTCAACTCTATGCTGGTGATGAAAAAGTAGGAGATCCAGTTGAATTGTCAGCAGACAATCAGTGGACTCATACCTTTAGTAAATTAGCTGAAAAGAAAGCCGGTCAAGCTATCAGCTACCGTGTGGAAGAAGTCGCTGTTCCTGAAGGCTACCAAGTCACTGCTGATACTTCTGATGCTGCTCATACGATCTTGACCAATACGCATACGCCTGCGGTGATCGATATTCCAGTGACCAAGATCTGGAATGACCAAGACAATCAAGATGGTCTTCGTCCAGCAAGTATCGTGGTGAATCTTCTTGCCAATGGTGAAAAAGTTGCTCAAAAAGAACTGACCAATGCGACAGATTGGAAAGAAAGCTTCACAGGACTACCAAAATTCAAGGATGGAAAAGAAATCGTCTATACTCTTCAAGAAGAGAAGGTAGCTGAATATACGACTACAATTGATCAGGCTGCTTATACCATTACCAACACCCATGCACCTGGTAAGACAAGCGTCACGGTCACTAAGAAGTGGGATGATGAGAATGACAAGGATGGAATTCGTCCGAAGAGTATTCGCGTTCAACTCTATGCCAATGATCAAAAAGTCGGTCAAGAAGTAGAATTGTCAGCTGAAAACAAGTGGACCCATACCTTTGCAGATTTAGATGAAAAAGCAAATGGAAACACCATCACTTATACAGTGAGAGAAGTCAGTGTTCCAAAGGGCTATGAAGCTCGTAACGACGAGGATGGTAAAGGAAATGTTGTGATTACTAACAAGCATGTTCCAAAAGAAACTCCAAAACAACCAACTCCTCCAAGTTCATCTGAACCAAAGAAACCGGGTCAACCTGAACCTAAAAAACCAAGCCAACCAGAGCCGAAGAAACCAGGCAAGATCTTAGGATTCTTACCAAATACAGGTACGACCATCTCTATTATTAGCCTAGTTTTAGCCTTTGTCTTAGCAAGCATTGCAGCTTATATTTTGAAGAAAAAGAAAAAATAAGCTAGTGCTTCCTTTATAAAGTGAAACAAACACCAGAAATGGTGTTTGTTTTTTTTTTATAGTGGCCTCTTATATTCGTCTAGCGATCATCCTCATGGGCGCTTGCTCTATTTTTCAATTCCCGAACGTTTTCAAAAAAATTTCAGAAAATTCTTGACTTCTATAAAAATAGGCGTATGATTAGTTGTGAACTGTTGAACAAGCATTTTAAAGGAGAAGATCCGATGTCGACTAAGGGGATTCTGCTAGAATGAAGGCAGTTCAACCATAAAAATCTATAGAGCGTTGCGTCCGAAAGTCTAAACAGACACGGCTCTTTAAAAACAAAAGGAGAAGATTATGAAAACAGAACCGATTCATCGTACCAGTATGTGGAAATTTAA
>CAKPZX010000017.1 GCA_934215455.1 uncultured Streptococcus sp. | reverse complement strand
GAGGCAGAACTCAAGCGCTATGAAGAGCGTTTAGAAGAAGAGCGTGAGCGCGAGCAGCAAGAGTACTACAAGCAGCGCCAACAATTAGAACAAGGTGATTGAAACATTCCTCTGGTAGAGATAAGAGGAATGTTTTTGTTTGCTCAAAAACTTTTAAAAATGTGCTTCGAACCATTGTAAACGCTTACTCTATATGTTATAATATCACAAAGAAATATACAGAACATGGTTTTATCAAACCAACAAAAAGGAGTCGCTTATGAAAGCTGCAACCTATGTATCTGCAGGCAATCTGCAACTGCTGGATCAAGCTCATCACCCACCACTTCAAACTCTCAGAAGTTGAAAAAGCCTATGATGTCTTTAAACATGCAGGTGAAAGCCATGCACTCAAGGTCATTATCGAAAATGATATCAGTGAATGAAGTGGCAACTAATGTTTGTTCATAGTTTTTTTAGTAGGGCTGGGAGGTAACTTCTAGCCCTTTTTCAGAGGATTAAGAGATGAGAGATATAAAAAGTGAAATTGGGAAAAAACTAAGACGATTAAGAGAAGAAAAGGGGATGACGAGAGAAGTACTTTGTAATGATGAAAGTGAATTAACAGTTCGTCAGTTAGTACGTATTGAAAAGGGAGAGTCTTTGCCTAGCTTAAAAAAATTAGAATATATTGCGAATATGCTGGGTATTCCAGTGTCGAATATTGTAGATCATGATAAAGCGGTGTTACCTCGTAGATATCTAGAGTTGAAATTTCTAGTTACTCATTTTATGACATATGGGGATGAAGAACGGATAAGACTAAAGGAATCTTATTTTGATGAGATTTACGAATCGTATTTTGAAGATTTACCAGAAGAGGAACAAGTGGCTATTGAAGCTGTAGATGCAGCATTAAATGTTTTTTCAACTGAAAAAGCTGAATATGGAGAAAATTTGATTGAGGAATATTTTGGGCAATTGATGACTAAAAAAGAATTTTCTCAAAATGATCTATTAATTATCAAATTATTTTTGTTCAAATGTCTCGCGAGAGCAAAAGATAAAAGCGATGCCATGATTTTAGTTGATAAAATGATTGCTACCAAAAATTCATCTGATAAAACGAGCCTATATTTAATAACCAGAAATTTGATAGCGATGACTTCTATCTTATATCAAGATGAAGATTATGAACAGTTGGGTCCATATATAGATGAATTGGATAAATTGGTACAAGAAACTCAATATTTTCAACAAAAGCCGGGTATAGATATGATGAAAGGAACCTATGCATTCTACGTGGAAAAAGATATAGAAAAAGCAAAAGTATTTTATCACCAAGCGATGGTTTGTGCTCATTCATTTGGCGAATTTGATCTTGAAAATAAAATAAAAAAAGAAATGGAAAAACATTTTAAAAAATGAGGATGTGACATTTATGTCATGTCCATTTTATTTTTAAAGTGATACCATTGTTATTGAAGATGATGTGGGAATAATAATTAGGTAGGGAAGATAATTATAACTATTACAGGAGGATGATTTTTTCAGATTTGATGGATGAAATTATCATGTATAAATTATAATTTTCACTTCATATTTCTTGTAAATAGCCTATTATAGTCTTATAATATAAGTGTAGAAAACGATTACATAAAGAGAAAGGTGTGATCTTATGAAACGGTTTTGTTATCATCGTGAATTCTGGATGGACTTCCATTTCTGGATCTTGGTCTTGCTTTTAGCAGCTGTAGCTTTGACGATGCGGGCTCCGCTTTCGGTAGTTAGCCTGGCTTATCTTGCTTTTGTTGGGATTTTGATCCTTCTTCAGGTCTTTCAACCGGCTGTATCGACACGTCAGTATCCAGAAGGTAGCTACCACTTCAATTGGACCTTTTATCGGGATACCCGACTGTATATCAATCTCTTTTTATTAGCAGGTCTCTTGGCAGGCCCAATGGCTTCATCGGATATGGTCTATTGGATCTTGCTTGGAGCCGTCGTCGGCTCTATCGGCTTTGTATTTGTCGTAAGGGAAAAAGCGACTCAAAAGATGGCCTAGGGAATCACCATGTCCTAGATCTCTGAAACTAGTTTCAGAGATCTTTTTATTTCCCCCTAAAATGTGAAACTATAATCCAATTGCACGATTAATATTGTAAGCGCTTTAAAAATAGATTATAATCAATTTACAAGTACTCGAGTTGCCTTATTATCAAAGGAGAAGGAGTTATGTCAAAGATTACAAAAGATGAACTGATTGAACAAATCAAAGATGGCATCATTGTTTCTTGTCAAGCCCTCCCTCATGAACCGCTCTATACAGAAGCAGGAGGAGTTATTCCTCTCTTAGTAAAAGCGGCTGAGCAGGGTGGAGCTGTCGGAATCCGAGCCAATAGTGTACGAGATATCAAGGAAATCAAGGAAGTGACCAAGTTACCGATCATTGGGATTATCAAACGCGATTACCCACCTGAAGAACCCTTTATCACGGCTACTATGAAAGAAGTCGATGAGCTGGCAGCTTTGGATATCGCGGTCATTGCGCTTGATTGTACCAAACGTCCGCGTCATGATGGCCTTTCGATTAGTGATTTTATCCATCAAGTCAAAGAGAAATATCCAGACCAACTCTTGATGGCTGATATCTCTACTCTGGAAGAAGGATTGACAGCTGTCGAAGCGGGAGTGGACTTTGTCGGAACGACCCTTTCGGGCTATACAGACTACAGTCCAAAGGTCGATGGACCCGATTTTGAACTGATCCATAGCCTCTGCCAAGCAGGAGTGGATGTCATCGCAGAAGGCAAGATCCATTATCCTGATCAGGCCAAGAAAATCCATGATCTCGGGGTTCGCGGCATCGTTGTAGGTGGTGCCATTACTCGACCAAAAGAGATTACAGAGCGCTTCGTCGCAGCCTTAAAATGAGAAAACAAAACAGTAGATTGAAGGAGGAGGAGACCGAATAGAGAGTAGTCGAATCTGAAACATGAACAAGAATAGGCGTCCTCATTGAGGATAACCCCCTGTAAGAGTAATCTTACCGTAAATTGTGAGGAGAAATCACATGAAAATGAAAAAAGTATTGTGCTCGTTGGTAGCTGGTGCAGCTCTTCTAGCACTCGCAGCTTGTGGCTCTAGCGGAGGATCAAAATCAGAATCTTCTGGTGGAAATTCTGGTAAAACAGAAATCACTTGGTGGGCCTTCCCAGTCTTTACTCAAGAGAAAGCTGATGATAGTGTAGGAACCTACGAAAAATCAATTATCGAAGCTTTCGAAAAAGCCAATCCAGATATCAAAGTCAAACTAGAAACCATCGACTTCAAATCTGGTCCTGAAAAGATTACGACAGCTATCGAAGCTGGAACTGCTCCAGACGTGCTCTTTGACGCACCAGGACGGATTATTCAATACGGTAAAAATGGTAAATTGGCTGACTTGAACGACCTCTTTACAGAAGATTTTGTAAAAGATGTCAACAACGACAATATCATCCAAGCTAGTAAAGCTGGTGACACTGCCTACATGTACCCAATCAGTTCAGCACCATTCTACATGGCGATGAACAAAAAGATGCTCAAAGATGCAGGAGTGCTAGACCTTGTCAAAGAAGGCTGGACAACAGACGACTTTGAAAAAGTCTTGAAAGCTTTGAAAGACAAAGGTTACACACCAGGATCACTCTTCAGTAACGGTCAAGGTGGAGACCAAGGGACTCGTGCCTTTATCGCCAACCTTTACGGTGGTTCTGTAACAGATGAAAAAGTAACCAAGTATACAACAGATGATCCAAAATTTGTCAAAGGTTTAGAAAAAGCTTCTAAATGGATTGAAGACGGTTTGCTTATGAACGGTTCTCAATTCGATGGTGGGGCAGACATCCAAAACTTTGCGAATGGTCAAACTTCTTACACCATCTTGTGGGCACCTTCACAAAACGGTATCCAAGCTAAATTGTTAGATGCAAATAAAGTCGAAGTAGTAGAAGTGCCATTCCCATCTGATAGTGGCAAACCAAAATTGGAATACCTTATCAATGGATTTGCGGTCTTCAATAATAAAGATGAAAAGAAAATTGCTGCTGCTAAGAAATTTGTACAGTTCATCGCAGACGACAAAGTATGGGGTCCAAAAGATGTTGTGCGTACAGGAGCCTTCCCAGTTCGTAGTTCATTTGGTAAGTTGTACGATGACAAACGGATGGAAACCATCAGCACTTGGACAAAATACTACTCACCATACTACAACACAATCAACGGTTTTGCAGAAATGCGGACCCTATGGTTCCCAATGTTGCAATCTGTTTCAAACGGGGATGAAAAAGCAGAACCAGCTTTGAAGACCTTTACTGAAAAAGCAAACGAAACCATTACGAAAAAATAATCAGTCTATGAAGCGGACCTAAGTCTTTCATAGAAACGAGAATATGCAGGCCCCTTCGAATCCGTATCTCTCTACTTGGAATGGAACGAAGGGGTCTTCATTCTTGCTGGATCTTCTTTTCTTACTTCGTAAGATATGTTTAGAAAAGAAAATAGAAAAAGAACACTAGGAGGTGCCTTACTGTGAAGGTAAACAAAATCCGAATGAGGGAGACGCTCGTTTCCTACGCATTCCTAGCACCCATTTTAATCTTCTTTACGGTCTTTGTCCTAGCGCCCATGATTATGGGCTTTGTGACAAGTTTCTTCAACTATTCTATGACATCCTTTAAGTTTGTCGGTTTAGAAAATTATTCCCGCATGTTTGCGGATAAGGTCTTTGTGAAGTCCTTGATCAATACCGTCATCATCGTTATCGGATCCGTTCCGATCGTAGTATTGTTCTCCTTGTTTGTGGCTTCTCAGACCTACCATCAAAATGCGATTGCGCGTTCCTTCTATCGTTTCGTCTTCTTCCTTCCAGTTGTTACAGGGAGTGTAGCGGTAACGGTTGTGTGGAAATGGATCTATGATCCACTATCAGGGATTTTGAACTTTGTATTGAAATCTGGACATGTCATCAACCAAAACATTTCTTGGTTGGGGGACAAGCACTGGGCTTTGATGGCCATCATTATCATCTTGTTAACCACCTCGGTTGGTCAACCGATCATCCTCTACATCGCAGCTATGGGAAATATTGATAATTCTCTTGTAGAAGCAGCGCGTGTGGATGGTGCGACAGAATTTCAAGTTTTCTGGAAAATCAAATGGCCAAGCTTGTTGCCAACAACTTTGTACATTGCCATCATTACGACCATTAACTCTTTCCAATGTTTTGCCTTGATCCAATTGTTGACATCCGGTGGTCCTAACTACTCAACGAGTACCCTCATGTACTACCTTTATGAAAAAGCCTTTAAACTCTCTGAATACGGTTATGCCAACACCATGGGTGTCTTCCTTGCGGTGATGATTGCCATTATCAGTTTTGCGCAATTCAAGATCCTCGGAAACGACGTAGAATACTAAAGAAAGGAGCCTCAGATGAAACCAACACAAAAGAAACCCATCACTGCCTTTACAGTGATTTCAACGATCATTTTGCTCCTTTTGACAGTCTTGTTCATTTTTCCATTTTATTGGATTTTGACAGGGGCCTTTAAGTCTCAGCCAGATACCATTATGATCCCACCTCAATGGTGGCCAAAGACACCAACCATGGAAAACTTCCAACAGTTGATGGTACAAAACCCAGCCCTACAATGGTTGTGGAATAGTGTCTTCATCTCCCTTGCAACCATGCTTTTGGTGTGTATGACCTCTTCCTTGGCGGGCTATGTCTTGGCTAAGAAACGCTTCTATGGGCAACGAATTCTCTTTGCCATCTTCATTGCAGCTATGGCCCTTCCGAAACAAGTTGTCTTAGTTCCATTGGTACGCATTATCAACTTTATGGGAATCCATGATACCCTTGCAGCGGTTATTCTACCATTGGTCGGATGGCCATTCGGGGTCTTCTTGATGAAGCAATTTAGTGAAAACATCCCAACAGAACTCTTAGAATCTGCTAAGATTGATGGTTGTGGAGAGTTGCGAACTTTCTGGAGCGTTGCCTTCCCAATTGTCAAACCGGGATTTGCAGCCCTTGCCATCTTTACCTTTATCAACACCTGGAACGACTACTTTATGCAATTGGTAATGCTGACCTCTCGGCAAAACTTGACTATTTCACTAGGGGTTGCGACCATGCAGGCTGAAATGGCCACCAACTATGGCTTGATCATGGCTGGGGCAGCCCTAGCTGCAGTGCCAATCGTTACGGTCTTCCTCGTGTTCCAAAAATCCTTTACACAAGGGATTACCATGGGAGCGGTCAAAGGATAAGTCGTCTGTTTGGACAAATGATAGTTGTGTACAGATCGGTTTTCTAGGCTGAGAAGTATCGAAAGGATGAGAATATGATATTTGATGATTTAAAAAACATCACCTTTTACAAAGGAATCCACCCCAATCTAGATCAGGCTATTGACTTTCTCTATGAGCATCGGAAGGATTCTTTTGAATTGGGGAGATACGATATTGATGGGGATAAGGTCTTTCTCGTCGTTCAAGAAAATACCCTCAACAAAGCAGAAAATGATCGCTTTGAACACCACAAAAGATATGCCGATTTGCATTTATTAGTAGAAGGGCATGAGTTTTCGAGTTATGGATCTCGTGTGACAGGTGAGGCTATCGCATTTGATGAAGCATCGGACATCGGTTTTGTCCATTGCCAGGAGTCTTATCCGCTTCATCTAGGCTATCATAATTTTGCGATTTTCTTTCCAGGGGAGCCTCACCAGCCCAATGGCTATGCAGGGCAAGAAGATATCGTGAAAAAATATCTATTTAAAATTGCGATCGATTGATCACGTTAGAAAGGAGTGCCTATGTCATCTAAGGGTGCAGGATTGATCAAAACCGTTTTTAACACGGACAATGTAGTGATGCGTATCAGTGAGAAGGTCCTCGACTTGGTAACTGTTAATCTTTTATTTGTGCTAAGTTGTTTACCAGTTCTCACGATTGGAATTGCGAAAATTAGTTTGTATCAGACCTTATTTGCCATTAAGCACCAGCGTCGTGTTCCGGTGATTCGTAGTTATGCTAAGGCTTTTCGGGACAATTGGAAAATAGGCTTGCAACTAGGAAGTTTAGAACTGATTGTTGCAGGTATTTGTCTCTTTGATTTATTCTTATTTTGGGGGCAAACTTCCCTAGCTTTCCAAGCTTTGAAAACCATTTGTTTAGGCCTCTTTCTCTTTCTTGTGTTGATCTTATTGGCTGCTTATCCGATTGCGGCCCGCTACCAGTTGGATTGGAAAGAGTGTTTGCAAAAAGCCATGATTGTGACAGGCTTACATTTTCCTTGGTTCTTTGTCATGGGAAGTGCTCTCTTGCTTCTATGTATGGCTCTTGCAAGCTCAGTTTTAGCTTTCCTATTGGGGCTTATGATCTTTTTCTTGTTCGGCTTTTCAAGCTTGGCTTTTGCACAAGTTGGATTAATGGAAAAGATTTTCGCCCAGTACCAAGAATAAAATGAATTCATTAGTGACAAAAGGAGAAAAAATGTCAGATTTAAAGAAATATGAAGGAGTCATCCCCGCTTTTTACGCCTGCTATGATGACCAAGGAGAAATTAGCCCGGATCGGGTGCGTGCGCTGGTAGAATATTTTATCGCGAAAGGTGTGCAGGGCTTGTATGTCAACGGATCCTCTGGCGAATGCATTTACCAGAGCGTGGCCGATCGCAAGCTGATCTTGGAAGAAGTGATGGCAGTAGCTAAAGGGAAATTGACCATCATTGCTCACGTAGCCTGCAACAACACCAAGGATAGCGTGGAATTGGCACGACATGCAGAAGAACTAGGAGTAGATGCCATTGCGGCCATTCCACCGATCTATTTCCGCTTGCCAGAATACAGTGTGGCCCACTACTGGAATGAAATCAGTGCAGCCGCACCCAATACAGACTTTGTCATCTATAATATCCCGCAATTGGCAGGGATTGCTTTGACACCGAGCCTTTACAAGGAAATGTTGAAAAACCCACGGGTGATTGGGGTGAAAAATTCTTCGATGCCTGTTCAGGACATTCAAACCTTTGCTTCTCTAGGAGGCGCCGACCATATCGTCTTTAATGGTCCAGATGAACAATTTTTAGGTGGCCGTCTCATGGGAGCGCATGCTGGGATCGGTGGCACCTATGGTGCGATGCCAGAACTCTTCTTGAAGCTCAATCAGCTAATTGCTGAGAAAGACTTAGAGACTGCGCGTGCCTTGCAGTTTGCCATCAATGATATTATCGGAGTCTTGACGTCTGCTCATGGCAATATGTATGCGGTCATCAAAGCGGTTTTGCGCATCAATGAAGGTTTGGACTTGGGATCTGTTCGCTCCCCTTTGACGCCAGTAGTAGAAGCGGATCAAGAAGTGATTCAACGTGCTGCTCAACTCATTCAGGACACAAAAGCCAGATTCCTTTGATCAAAGGAGGTCTAGATGAATCCATATGTTGTAATTGATATCGGAGGGACCAGTATCAAGTATGGTCTAGCCGATGCAAAAGGGCAACTCCTAGAGACCCATGAAATGCCAACAGAGGCCCAAAAAGGAGGACCTCACATTCTTAACACAACAAAGGAAATCGTAGCCCGTTATTTGAAGAAGCATCCCTTGGTAGGGGTTGCGATTTCTTCGGCCGGAATGGTAGATCCTGATAAGGGAGAAATCTTTTATGCTGGACCACAAATTCCCAACTACGCAGGAACCCAATTCAAAAAAGAAATCGAAGAGACCTTTCAGATCCCTTGCGAGATTGAAAATGATGTTAACTGTGCCGGTCTCGCAGAGGTCACTACAGGCCATGCAAAAGGATCGAACAATGCTGTTTGCCTGACAATTGGGACAGGGATCGGCGGTTGCCTCTTGCTCGATGGTCAGGTCTTTCATGGTTTTAGTAATTCAGCCTGTGAGGTTGGCTATCTTCATTTGCCAGACGGTGCCTTTCAGGATCTAGCTTCAACGACGGCTTTGGTCGAGTATGTGGCAGAACATCATGGTGATCCTGTGGAACAGTGGAATGGTCGCCGGATCTTTAAGCAGGCAACAGAAGGAGATAAGATCTGTATGGCTGGAATTGATCGGATGGTGGCCTATCTCGGAAAAGGACTGGCCAATATCGCCTATGTGGTCAATCCAGAGGTCATCGTTCTTGGAGGGGGCATTATGGCTCAGGAAGCCATCCTCAAGCCAAAAATCTATCAAGCCCTGTGTGAGGAGCTGGTTCCTAGCCTAGCAGATAAGATCCGTTTGGAATTTGCCCACCATCAAAACGCTGCAGGTATGTTGGGGGCTTACTACCACTTTAGACAAAAACATACAACATAAAACAAGTCGCGCAGGCGACTTGTTTTTGCTTTATCACAAAAAGCATGAAAGACGAAGAAAACCTGATCTTTCATGCTTTTTAAATAGGGAGACCATATTAAGATTTTCGAGAACGTTGACCAGAAAGCTTTTTGTTTTCCCAGTAGCTATTAAAGACGATTTCCTTTTGTTCTCGACTTTTATTAAGAAAATGAGCATAGATCAAATCGACCACGATGAGGAGTGGTAAGATGGCAGAGATTCGATCGATATAGTTACTACTAGGAAGGGGTGCGGCCGGTAACACTTCTGTGAATCCTTGGTGGATCGCAGCAGGATTAGCGGTCACAAGAACCGTCTTAGCCCCTTTTTCTTTGGCGTCCAGGAGACTGTCTGTAATGGAGTTTGTGCCTCCTGACAATGAGAAACCGATGACTAAACAAGAGGAATCGAGAATACTGGTCGTCCAGGCAAAGCCGTCTTGATCAGTCAGGGCTTCACAAACGACGCCCAGGCGCATAAAGCGCAATTTCATTTCTCGAGCGACTAAACCGGAACTACCAATCCCGAAGAAATAGACTCGGTCTACTTGATCGATTAGTTCAGCTACCCGATCTAATTGGGAATCTTTTACCAGACTTTCAGTGACGTTACTGATATGGTGGTAGCGTTGCAAGACACTGAGAGTGAGTTCGTCATGCTCTTGCACCTGTTTTTGATTCTTTGTTTCCTCATTAAAATGATAGACAAACTCCCGATAGCCGGAAAAACCACATTTTTGAGAGAAACGCGTTAAAGCTGCCTTTGAGACGTGGAGTAACTCCGTTACACGAGAAGAGGACAGAGAGTGCTGTCGTGCTTCCGACGATAAAAAATATTGGGCAATGTCGCGTTCCATATCTGTTAACTCAGCTTCATGGCTGGCGATAATGGCGCGTAAATCTTGATCTTGTTTCACAGCAATCCTCCTTTCTCACGAGATGAAATAACAGGATGCTCCTATAATATATTACACATTATAACATGGGTAACCGCTTTATTCAAGTAAAAGAAATCAATAAATATTGAAACTAGGAACAGGATATGAGAAAAGAAGAGAACGCTACCAAACTTGAAACTAAGGTCTTATTTGTTGTCCACAATTTTCTGAAAATTCCCGGTTGGGCCTGAACAAACAATATGAATTGTGGTATAATTTAAGATAATTGTACTGTTGTTGGAAGAACAATAGTTGAATAAGGAGGTGTGACGATGTCGAATGCAACACTCGAGATGATGCAAGAGATCGAGCAAGCTGCTCAGGGCGTGATCGTAGGTTATGAAGCTCAAGTCGAACAAATCCGAACGGATTCGCGCGATCGCCTTGCAACAGTGGCACAGCATTACGATGAGGAAACCAAGCAATTGGTCACAGAGGCAGAAAAAAACGCCCAGGAAAGACTCGTCCGTTTAACGAAAGATCTGGAAGAAACGGTTGCGCGCAATGATGCCAAGGTACAACAGGCGATGACCGATAAGCGAGCTGGGTTAGTTGAAGCCATTGTAGAAAAGGTGGTAGCAAGCTATGGCCGTTAGTCAGATGCAAAAACTGTCCCTCATCTTGCCCAAAGATAACTTGGACAGTCTCCTACTAGCGCTACAGTCTGAGGCAAAAATCCAGATTTATGACCTCAGTGAGCATGAAGAATGGCAGGCTGCCTTTGAGGCAAATACCTTGTCTCAACCCTTGACAGAGGACAATCGTCAAGCCTTGGTAGAGCTACAAAAACGTCAAGAACAAGTTGAAAAAATGATTCAGACTCTAGAGCCCTACATGCCTGAGAAGAAGGCCTTGCAAGCTCTAAAGGAAGAACCCTTAAGCTTGTCTTTTGATGACTTGCAGGCCCACGGGATGATTCGAGATGAGGATCTTCTATTGACCAAGTTGAAACGCCAATTGCGCGTGTTAGACAAGGCCCGTCAGAAGATTGCGGATGCAAAGGGAGAGATAGAGCGCTTAGAAAAATGGCGACCGTTAGAGGTGACGCCAGCTGCCCTCGCTACTTTTCACTATGTGCATGGCTTGATCGGGACGATCCCAAATAGTGATACAGACGCTGTTCGTTCTTCCTTAAAAGCTCATCCTGAGCTGGAGTTAGAAGAAGTCTTTACGTCTGAAACCGAACACGGCTATGTCATCTTGTATCGTTCGGGAGATCGTGTAGCTGTTCAGGAGCTTCTAGAAGACCATGGGTTCAAAGAATTGGACTATGAAGAAGAGCAAGTCCCAGCCGCCTACTTGGATCGCCTAGAAGGGGAAATCAAAGAGCAAGAAGCTGTAGTTGCAGCAACCCTAGCCGAGTTACAAAACTCCCAGAAGGAGCTGGACCAGCTCAAGTACCAGATGGATTATTTGCTGAGTTCGGGAGCTCGGGAGGAAGCCAAGTCGCTTCTTGCCAGCACGCAAAGCTTGGTAGCTCTAGAGGGTTGGATTGAAAAATCCCAAGTGGCCTCATTGCGAGACTTCTTGCAAGAAGGTTTTGGTTCTCGGGTCTTACTAGAGACACGCGATGTAACGGAAAAAGATTGGGATGACGTTCCGATCCAGTTGCGAAATAATGCCTTGGTAGAGCCCTTTGAATTAGTCACAGAAATGTACGCCCTGCCTAAGTATTACGAGAAAGATCCGACACCGATCGTATCTCTCTTCTACTTTGTTTTCTTTGGCATGATGGTCGCAGATATCGGTTATGGACTGTTGCTAACGGTGGCGACAGGCTTTGCCCTTAAAGCCTTCAAGCTCAAGCCTGGTACAGCGAAAAACCTTCGTTTCTTCAGTCTCCTCGGAATTTCGGTTGCCCTTTGGGGTGTGGTCTATGGCTCTTTCTTTGGCTTTGAGATGCCTTTTGCCTTGATCAGTACGACCAGCAACGCCATGACCATCCTGATCCTCTCAGTGGTCTTTGGTTTTGTCACTGTCTTAGTGGGACTGTTCCTAGGGGGAATGAAAAATGTTCGCCTCAAAGACTACACGGAAGCCTATAATGCTGGCTTTGCTTGGGTCTTGATCCTACTTGGTTTAATGCTTCTAGCAGTAGGCAATATCTTGCCAGGGATGAGTATTTTAGTTCCGATTGGCAAGTGGTTAGCTATTTTGAATGCCATTGGGATCTTGATTGTTTCCATTGTCAGTGCCAAGAAGCTATCCGGTTTAGCCTCTGGTCTCTTTAACCTCTACAATGTTAGTGGTTATGTCGGAGACTTGGTCAGCTTCACTCGTTTGATGGCCTTGGGCTTGTCTGGAGCTAGTATCGGTTCGGCCTTTAACCTCATTGTCAATCTCTTTCCACCGCTTGGACGGTTTACGGTAGGGCTTGTGCTCTTTATCGTCCTACATGCCATTAATATGTTCCTGTCCTTCTTGTCAGGATATGTGCATGGAGCCCGTTTGATCTTTGTGGAGTTCTTCGGTAAGTTCTACGAAGGAGGAGGCAAGCCATTTCGTCCTCTCAAACCTTCTGAACGCTATATTAAAACAAAAAAATAAGTATTATCTTTAATAAATAGGAGTATATTCATGGAATCTTTAGCATCATATTTTTCAGCCCATGGGGGCGCCTTCTTTGCAGCATTTGGTGTGGCGATCGCCGTTGCACTTAGTGGGATGGGATCTGCCCTTGGGGTTGGTAAAACGGGTCAAGCAGCAGCAGCGCTCTTGAAAGAACAACCTGAAAAATTTGCCCAAGCCTTGATTTTGCAATTGTTGCCAGGTACACAAGGTTTGTACGGTTTCGTTATCGGGATCTTGATCTGGTTGCAAATTAAGCCAGATATGCCACTTGAAACAGGAGTCGCTTACTTCTTTACAGCCCTTCCAGTTGCGATCGTTGGTTATTTCTCAGCCAAACACCAAGGAAATGTTGCGACAGCAGGTATGCAAATCTTGGCCAAACGCCCTGAAGACATGATGAAAGGGGTTATCCTTGCGGCCATGGTTGAAACCTACGCCATCTTGGCCTTCGTTGTGTCCTTCCTATTGACCCTACGCGTCGGCTAAGAGCTAGCTTTGATGGATTCGCCTTTCGAGGCGAAAAACACAAGACGCATGCAATAGGAGAAAAAACGATATGGATGAACAAACCCAATTAAAGGATTCAATCTTGGCCCAAGCCCACGAAAAAGGGCGTAAACTCTTAGAAGAGGCCAAGGAAACCATCCTAAAAGAAGAGACTGCGCAAGAAGAGCGTTTGATCCAAGATAAACTCAATCAACGCTCCGAGCAGCTCAAGCGGATTCAACGTCAATTGCAACGTGAAACCCAACAAATCGAAAATAAAAAACGCCAATCCACCCTTGTCACCAAGCAACGAGTCTTAAAGGATCTCTTTGCAGATGCTTATGAAGCGATGGCGGCTTGGCCCCTTGAAAAGGAAATGCCGTTTGTAGATGCGGTCTTAGATCGCTATCAGGGACAAGTGGTGACCCTGACCTTCGGGGCGGTGAGCGCTGCTAAATTTGATTCAGCAGCTCTCGAGAGATTGAAGCAGACGCATCGGAATGTGACAGTTGCAGATGCAACGATCCCAGCTCAAGCAGGCTTTGTCTTGTCGGTTGGGAAGATTGATGACAACTATCTCTACCGTGATTTGGTGGATTCCATTTGGGAGCAGGAAAGCTACCAGATGGCAGCCAGCATTTTCACAGATGAAGAGAACTAGGAGGTTGCAATGAGCGAACGGACCTATTCTCAAGTTAATACAGGAATCAGCGTACGTGAGGCTAGTTTTGTCAGTCCCAGTCAGTTCGAGCAGTTGCTTGCAAGTCCCTCCAGTGAGAGCCGAGAAGGCTTGTTGCAGGGGACGCCTTATGCTTTAGACAGGCATGAGATCAAGGATTTATCAGCTCTTGAAGCCCGCCTGATGGCAGCCTTGTTGGCAGAATACCAATGGGCTTTTGAGGTCAGCCCTCAGTCAGACTTGGTTAGCCTTTTTACCTTGAAATACACCTATCATAATCTCAAGGTTTATCTAAAACACAAGGCGACAGAGCGCAAGTTGGGGCACTTATTGATCCCTATCGGTCCTTATTCTCTCGATGTGCTCGAGCATTTGGTGGCGACTTTTTCTGCGGAGCATTGCCCAGCCTTTATGGCGGAAGAAGTGGCTGCAACCTGGCAAGAATTCCAAGACTATCAGGACTTGCGGGTTCTCGAAATCGGGATGGACTTAGCTTATTTTAAACACCTGAGATACTTAGGGGACAGCCTAGATCATCCGATTCTGAAGCAGTTGGTGGACGTGACCATTGACTTTTACAATGCGATTACAGTTAAGCGGGCCTTGGATCAGCAAAAACCGCATAGTTTTATGCACCAATTACTCTCAGATGAAGGGAGCCTCAGTGCCCATCAGGTGATCGACCTGCTAGAATCCGGCCAGTGGTTGACCTGGTTTTATCAAGTCAATCCGCTGGACTACGATCTCGCCTTAGAGACTTATGAAGAAAAGATGCACACCGGTCAACTAAAGACCGTAGAGTTGGAGTATTTAGAGAGTTTGGTGAAATTCAGTCTTCTAGACGCTGGCCGTTTTGAAGTCGATGGACCACTCCCTCTTGTTCGTTATCTTTACGGAAAAGAGTTAGAGGTAACCAACCTTCGTTTGGTCCTCTCTGGTTTGGACAATGGTTTTCCGCTAGCAGACATCAAAGAAAGGATGAGACCGATTTATGGACAAACAGACCTATAAGATCGCAGTTGTGGGCAATCGGGACGCCATCCTTCCTTTTCGCCTGATTGGCTTTCAAAACTATCCGGTCACAGAGCCACAAGAAGCGATCAATACCCTGCGAAAACTCAGTCGGGAAAACTTCGGGATTATCTACCTGACAGAGGATATTGCTCAGGCTATTCCAGACACAGTGGCTTTTTACGACCAGCAGCTGACTCCGGCTCTGATCCTTATCCCGACCCATAGAGGGACTACAGGACTGGGCCAACAGCGGATTCGTGATAATGTCGAAAAAGCAGTAGGACAGGATATTTTATGAGAACAAATGAATTTGGCCAAGCGATTGGCGATGCACTGCCGGAGTTTACACCGGGGCGTCTGCCAGCTATTGAGCGGATCGAAGGTCGCTATACCGTGATCGAGCGCCTCTCAAAAGAAAAACATGGAGCAGATCTTTATCAGGTCTACGGGCCGGACTCTCCCGCAGCGATGTGGACCTTTCTGTTCAAAGGCCCTGCCCACAATGAAGAGGAGTGGGACCACTTATTAGATGATCTCATGACAGCCCAAGGTCGCTTTTACTATGCGATTGTAGACAAAGATTCAGGCAAGGCTTTGGGGACTTTCTCTCTCATGCGGATCGATCAAGCCAACCGGGTGATCGAAGTCGGAGCAGTGACCTACTCACCGGCGCTCCAAAAAACACGCATGGCTACGGAAGCCCAGTATCTGTTAGCGCGCTACGTGTTTGAAGATTTAGGCTACCGCCGCTATGAGTGGAAATGCGATGCCTTAAACCAAGCTTCTCGCAAAGCAGCTGAGCGCTTAGGGTTCACCTATGAAGGCTGTTTCCGTCAGGCTGTTGTCTATAAAGGTCGTACCCGTGATACAGACTGGTTGTCTATCATTGACCAAGAATGGCCAGCTATCAAACAGCGACTAGAAGCTTGGTTGGATCCAAGCAATTTCGATGCCAATGGTCAACAAAAGCAAGCTCTAAGAGAGATAGCACAAAAGTAAAACAAAGAAACAAAGGATTCCCAGGAGGAATACATGACTCAAGGAAAAATTATCAAAGTTTCCGGTCCCTTGGTGGTTGCATCAGGGATGCAGGAGGCCAATATCCAAGACATTTGCCGGGTCGGCGATCTTGGTTTGATTGGCGAAATTATTGAGATGCGGCGGGACGAAGCCTCTATCCAAGTATATGAAGAAACGTCTGGAGTCGGTCCAGGAGAACCGGTGGTAACAACCGGAGCTCCCCTTTCTGTTGAATTGGGACCAGGCTTGATCTCTCAGATGTTTGACGGGATCCAACGCCCCTTGGAACGCTTCCAAGAAGTTACTGCCAGTGACTTCTTGGTTCGTGGGGTGCAAGTTCCAAATCTAGATCGGGACACCAAATGGGCCTTCGAACCAAGCGTGACTGAAGGGACAGAAGTGGTCGCAGGAGACATCGTCGGTACCGTTCAAGAGACCAATATGGTGGAACACCGCATCATGGTGCCTTTTGGTGTGAGTGGACGTGTGACCAAGATCGCAGCAGGTTCTTACACAGTAGAAGAGTCAGTCTATGAGATCGAGCAGGCAGATGGCAGTCTCTTTACTGGTACTTTGATGCAAAAATGGCCGGTTCGTCGAGGCCGTCCCTTTGCACAAAAACTGATTCCAGTAGAACCTTTGGTCACAGGTCAACGGGTCATCGATACCTTCTTCCCTGTGACAAAAGGTGGAGCTGCAGCTGTGCCGGGTCCTTTCGGAGCTGGGAAAACAGTCGTGCAACACCAGGTGGCCAAGTTTGCCAATGTAGACATCGTAATTTACGTTGGTTGTGGGGAACGTGGAAATGAAATGACGGACGTTCTGAATGAATTTCCAGAATTGATCGATCCAACGACTGGTCAATCCATCATGCAACGGACCGTTCTGATCGCCAACACTTCAAACATGCCGGTAGCGGCGCGGGAAGCTTCCATCTACACAGGGATTACTATTGCCGAATACTTCCGTGATATGGGCTATTCCGTTGCTATCATGGCGGACTCTACTTCGCGTTGGGCAGAAGCTCTCCGTGAAATGTCTGGTCGTCTAGAAGAAATGCCAGGGGATGAAGGCTACCCAGCCTACCTTGGTAGCCGGATCGCCGAATATTACGAGCGTGCAGGTCGGGTCAAGACACTCGGAACCACTGCGCGTGAAGGTTCGATTACCGCCATCGGTGCTGTTTCTCCTCCGGGTGGAGACATTTCAGAGCCGGTCACGCAAAATACCTTGCGGATTGTCAAGGTCTTCTGGGGCTTAGATGCTCAGTTGGCTCAACGTCGTCACTTCCCAGCCATCAACTGGTTGAGTTCTTATTCGCTTTACCAAGATGAAGTCGGTCGCTATATCGATCTACATGAACAAATCAGCTGGTCTGAGAAAGTGACCCGCGCTATGAATTTGCTTCAAAAAGAAAGTGAATTGCAAGAAATCGTCCGCTTGGTTGGTCTAGATTCCTTGTCTGAAAAAGACCGCTTGACCATGAATGCGGCTAAGATGATCCGTGAAGACTACCTGCAACAAAATGCCTTTGATGAGGTCGATACCTATACCTCTTTCAGCAAGCAGGTGGCCTTGTTGACCAACATTTTGACCTTTGACCAAGAAAGTCAAAAAGCACTAGAATTAGGAGCTTACTTCACAGAAATCATGGAAGGAACCGTGGCTCTTCGGGACCGCATTGCCCGGAGCAAGTTCATCCATGAGGATCAGTTGGCAACCATTCAAGCCCTGAAAGAAGAAATCGTAGAAACCCTACACCAAATCGTCGCAAAAGGAGGAGTAGACAATGAGCGTGATTAAAGAATACCGTACTGTCAGCGAAGTTGTTGGTCCCTTGATGATTGTCGATCGGGTCGAAGGGGTTCACTACAATGAAC
This sequence comes from uncultured Streptococcus sp., assembly GCA_934215455.1. Lineage (GTDB taxonomy): Bacteria > Bacillota > Bacilli > Lactobacillales > Streptococcaceae > Streptococcus. The sequence continues at coordinate 15,131 of CAKPZX010000017.1, read as the reverse complement.
TGGTAGAAATCAAGCTTCATGATGGAACGACCCGTCAGGGACAAGTCCTCGAAGTCCAAGAAGACAAGGCCATGGTCCAGCTCTTTGAAGGATCTAGCGGGATCAACTTGGAAAAAGCCAAAGTCCGCTTTACCGGACGTCCCCTAGAACTCCCTGTGTCTGAAGACATGGTCGGACGCATCTTTAACGGGATGGGCAAACCTATCGATGGCGGTCCGGAGATTATCCCAGAGAAATACTTGGACATTGATGGACAAGCCATCAACCCTGTTTCACGGGACTATCCAGATGAATTTATCCAGACAGGGATCTCAGCCATTGACCATTTGAATACCTTGGTTCGGGGCCAAAAACTCCCAGTATTCTCAGGTTCTGGTCTTCCTCACAAGGAGTTGGCAGCTCAGATTGCTCGTCAAGCGACGGTTCTTAATTCGGAAGAAAACTTCGCCGTGGTCTTTGCGGCTATGGGAATTACCTTTGAAGAAGCCGAGTTCTTTATGAACGACCTTCGGGAAACTGGGGCCATTGACCGCTCTGTCCTCTTCATCAATCTAGCTAATGACCCAGCTATCGAACGGATTGCGACTCCTCGGATCGCCTTGACAGCTGCTGAATATTTGGCCTATGAAAAAGACATGCACGTCTTGGTCATCATGACCGACATGACCAACTACTGTGAGGCCCTTCGGGAAGTATCCGCTGCCCGCCGGGAAGTTCCAGGTCGTCGAGGCTATCCAGGTTACCTCTATACTAACCTCTCAACTCTCTACGAACGTGCAGGACGCTTGGTTGGAAAGAAAGGATCTGTGACCCAGATTCCAATCCTCTCTATGCCAGAAGATGACATCACCCACCCCATCCCTGACTTGACAGGCTACATCACCGAAGGTCAGATTATTCTGTCCCGCGATCTCTACAATAGTGGTTACCGCCCACCGATCAATGTTCTTCCATCCCTTTCTCGTTTGAAGGACAAGGGTTCTGGTGAAGGCAAGACTCGGGAAGACCATGCGGCGACCATGAACCAGCTCTTTGCGGCTTATGCCCAAGGAAAACAAGCCAAAGAACTGGCTGTAGTGCTTGGGGAGTCTGCCTTGTCAGATACCGACAAGCTCTATGTTAAATTTACGGACCGCTTTGAGCAGGAATACATCAATCAAGGCTTTACCACCAATCGGACGATTGAGGAAAGTTTGGATCTCGGTTGGGAACTCTTATCCATCCTTCCACGAACAGAGCTCAAACGGATCAAGGATGAGATGATTGACAAGTATCTGCCAAACAAAGAGGACTAGCCTATGGCACGATTAAATGTAAAACCAACTCGGATGGAGCTTAATATTCTCAAAGAGCGCCTCAAGACAGCAACCCGAGGGCACAAGTTGCTCAAGGACAAGCGGGATGAACTCATGCGCCGCTTTATTGAAGCTGTACGTGAGAATAATCGCCTGCGCCAAAAGGTAGAGGCGGCGCTAGTGGACAATATGCAAGATTTCGTAATGGCTAAGTCCTTAGAGAGCGACCTCATGGTGGAAGAAATCTTCGCCGTTCCCACGCGAGAAGTGATGCTCCATATCGAGGAAGAAAATGTCATGAGTGTGCGCGTGCCCAAGCTCCATGCCCGTATCGATAATCCATACGGAGATGATGAAGGGGACGTGGTTTATAGCTACCTCGCCTCCAACAGTCAAATGGATAGCACCATCCAAGAAATGGGGGATCTACTCCCAGATTTGCTCAAGTTAGCGGAAATCGAAAAAAGCTGCCAACTCATGGCAGATGAAATCGAGAAAACCCGCCGTCGAGTGAACGGACTCGAGTATGCGACCATCCCAGACCTCAAAGAGACTATCTATTATATCGAAATGAAACTCGAAGAAGCCGAACGCGCCAACCTCGTCAGAATCATGAAGGTGAAGTAAGATACAAAGCCGTAAAAAGCTGTGTTCAATTGCTTGAAAAATACAAGAACCTCATCGAGGAACCGCTCCTTGATGAGGCTTTTTTTGTGCCCTCGCACTCTTCTTCCAGCACCCTCTTTTTATGTTACTAGTTTGTAACAATGTGACAAGAAAGACGAAATGTTACAAGAAAAATACAGTTTTGTTAAATAGCCAAAAAGGCCTTTTATTATTTTTAAATTGTGATAAGATAGTATAGTAGTTCATTTGTCCAAGAAAATCTTGAGCAAAAAAACAAAGAAAAAAGAGGATAAAAGATGAAATTAAAAGTTAATACGAAAGCCTTGATCGCTTCAACAGTAGCTCTTGCAGTGATTCCATTTACAAAAGCCACTGCAGAAACACTTGAAGATTGGGTAGCTCGCTCAGTAGATGAAATCAAACATGATATCCAACAAAGCGGTGAAAACCAACAAACTTATACCATCAAATATGGTGATACATTGAGTTCAATCGCAGAAGCGCTTGGAATCGATGTTCATGTGTTGGCAAACTTGAACAACATCAGCAACATGGATTTGATCTACCCAGGTACTGTTTTGAAAACAACAGTAAATGATCAAAAAGAAGTAACTTCAGTTGAAATCCAAACTCCTCAAGCAGGTTCGACAGATGCAACCGTTGCAAGTGCTGACTTGACAACAAACCAAGTGACAGTTGATGACCAAACAGTCGCTGTCAACGATTTGTCTAAACCAGTAAACGAAGATAACAAAGCGGTTCCAGTTGCTCCAGCAGCGGAAGCTCCAGTAGTTGAAGTACCAGCAGCTGAAACACCAGCACAACCAGCTGTTCCAGAAACACCAAGCTACGGTGCTCCAGCTACCAATGTTGCAACTCAAAACCCAGAAACAGCCCCAGCTTCTGCTCCTGAAGCTCCAGCAGCTCAACCAGAAGCTCCTGCAGAAACACCAGCTGCTCCAGCAGAAGAAGCTCCAGCAGCACAACCCGCAGCAGTAGAAACTGCTGCAGCACCTGAAGTGCAACCAGTAGCATCAACTCCAACAACTGGTAATGCTATTCCAACTGATCCAAATCTTCAACCTCAAGCGGAAGCTTTCCGTCAAGAAATTGCAGCGAAATTCGGTATCACAAACATCGGTGGTTACCGTGAAGGGGATCCAGAAGACCATGGTAAAGGACTTGCAGTAGACGTGATGGTTCCAACAAATTCAGAGCTTGGAGATCAAGTTGCACAGTATGCGATTGATAACATGGACCGTGCAGGTATCTCATATATTATCTGGAAACAACAATTCTACATGCCAGTAAATAACATTTACGGACCAGCTAATACATGGAACCAAATGCCGGACCGTGGTGGAGATACAGCAAACCACAACGACCACGTACATATCTCATTTAACGGATAATAAAACATTGAACTAGGCCTAGAGCCTAGTTCTTTTTTGTGTGCACAAAAAAGCCGGAAGACGAATCTTCCAGCCGGACAATGGTTATAAAATATGATCGACTTTTTCCACCTGATAAAGGGCAATCGCCATGATAATGGTTAAGACCAGTAGCATGAGGATAGCTGGTGTCCAAGAGTGGAAGAGAGATTTGCTGTAGCCGAAGAGAATGGGACCAAAGGCTGCAAAGACGTAGCCTCCTGTTTGGGCAAGACCGGAAAGTTGAGCTGTTTTTTCAGGAGTACTGGATTTCATGGAGAAAGCGACCATGAGGTAAGGAAAGAGCGAACTAACGGAACTTCCTATCAGGGCATTGATGATCAGCCAGTAGAAGAAGTTACTGGTCGGGATTAAGAGCATGGCTACCCCTAGAATTCCTGCTCCGACAACAATGGCAAGCATCAAGCGTCGATTGCGATCGGATAACCGTGTCGTTAAACTTGGGATCGTCAAGGAGAAGGGGAGACTGATCAGGGTGAACACGGAGGCCAGTAGTCCAGATTCAACCTTTGAAAGGCCAGCTTGAACAGCCATGGTCGGAAGCCAGGTCATACTTGTGTAGAAAAGCAGTGACTGCAAGCCTCCAAAAATCATGATAGCCCAGACATATTTATTGGTATACCACTTGCTACTAGATTCCGTAGTAGCCGTCTTTTTTAGATGGTGGTTGTAGCGAAGGTTAGGAATCCAGATGACCAAAGCAAGAGCACACAAGGCTGTCAAGATGTTGACCAAACCTTGCCAAGAAGTGGCTTTGGTGATCGGAACAGCGACAGAAGAGGCGATCGCTGTGGACATCCCCATAGAAGTGATGTACAAAGTGGTCAGAATGCCTAGTTGACGGGGTCTGTTCGCCTGAATCAGGCTTGGAAGCAACACATTGAGAAAGGCGATGCCAGCTCCAATCAAGATGGTTCCCAGATAGAGGAAGGGGAGGTTGATAATCCGAATGGCAGATCCGATCGTCATTGCGATTAAAACAAGAAAAAAGAGACGCTCAATCCCCAACTTTTTAGCAAATTGAATCGCAAAAGGTGAGAAAATGGCAAAGGTGAGAAGTGGTAAGCTAGTCAATAGTCCCAGAGAGCTCACGTCTACCCCCAAACCAGCAGCGATGTCAGACAAGACCGTCGGAAGCGTAGTAAATGGTGTTCGTAAAACAATCCCAAGCATAATGATGCCCGGGATGAATAGCGTAGAATGTGTTTTTTTCATAAATCCTCCTCAGACAAAAATTCTCTTCATTATAACATAGATCGAGCATAAATTGGAGTATTAGTACAAATGAAGGAGAAGGGACGTAGTTCTCACTATAGTTCGAACTGCGTCAACGTACCTAAGCTCACTAACGTTCGCTAAAGGAATAAGGACCGTAGTTCTCACTAGCGTTCGAACTGCATCAATGTACCTAAGTTCGTCTAAGCCCCTACTAGGTCTGGTTCACAAAAATAGATTAGTAACAATTGCATAACGCAGTGGTTGATTGGTATCTTTGTTCGCTCTTATAGCTCCAAAGAATACCTAATCAACTGTGCGGGAGTGAGACAACTAACAATTTTATAAAATTGTTCTGTCTCACTCCCATAGAAAAAGCCACCGGTTTTGGTGGCTCTTATAGGGAGATTATTATGAAAAAGTTTAGGATTTTCTATCAAACAAAGTTAGGAGGTCTTTATTTGATGGTTTTATTATAAGGCAGTTTGCTTAAAGAAAACTTAAGAAAAAGCGCTGTGTATGAGAATCGGTCTTAAGGCTGATAAAATGTATTAGCTAGCATCACAAATAAGCTGTGTTTTTATTTATAATAACTTTTTCTTTTTAAAGTATGTAGTTTCCGCTCTGCTTAAACTGCATCAATGTACCTAAATTCATAAACGTTCGAAAAGAGAATAAGGAACGTAGTTTTCGCTTCGCTCAAACTGCATCAATATCTCTAAATTCGGTTGAACTCTCTGAGTTCACCTCATTAAGTATTATAAGGATCGTAGTTCTCACTATCGTTCGAACTGCATCAACGTACCTAAGCTCACTACCGTTCACTAAGGTACGTAGAGAAAAAGCCACCGGTTTTGGTGGCTCTTATAGGGAGATTATTATGAAAAAGTTTAGGATTTTCTATCAAACAAAGTTAGGAGGTCTTCATTTGATGGTTTTATTATAAGGCTAATTTCTTAAAGAAAACTTAAGAAAAGACGCTGTTTATAAGAATCGGTCTTAGGTCTGATATTTTTTTACAACAGAAACTATTTAGATTTTTTTCAAAATAGAGTTGACAAATCTATCTGGAAGTACTAGAATCTATTTAGAAAGAAATCTAAATAGATTGGAGAAGATAGAGAATGAATTTTGCGCAAACATTTAAAGCTTTATCGAATCCGATAAGAAGAAGTATCTTAGAACTGCTAAAGGCGGGGAAATTATCTGCGGGAGATATCGCTGGCCACTTTGATGTAGCAGGAGCGACCATTTCCCATCATTTAAGCCTCCTCAAGCAGGCAGATTTAATTCGAGAGGAAAAAGAGAAGAATTTTATCTACTATGAACTCAATACTTCTGTCTTGGAGGATTTAATGGTCTGGCTCGTTGATTTGAAAGGAGACTCTACTGATGAAAACGAATAAAAAACTATTGCTATTAACTTCTATGGTGATCCTTTTCCCCATGCTTTGGGGGCTGATGATTTGGTCGCAATTGCCTAACCAAATCCCGATTCACTTCAATTTTGCTGGCCAGGCCAATAACTTCCAATCGAAACCCCTGGTTGTGTTTGGTCTTCCTATTTTCGATCTCATGGTGCATCTGTTTGTGATCTTTATGATCGGTCGCGATTCTAAGAATAGCGCTATGAATGAAAAAATGATCAGAGCGATTTACTGGTTGACTCCAATTGTTTCCTTAAGTATCTTCTATCTCATCTATAGCAAGGCGCTAGGATCTACTACCAATCCATCTGTTTTTGTTTCGGTGTTGCTAGGCCTCATCTTTGTAATCATGGGCAATTACATGCCTAAGCTAAAAGTGAACCACACGGTTGGGATCCGTCTGCCTTGGACATTGCAGAGTGAAGATAACTGGCACAAAACCCATCGCTTGGCAGGGAAGTTGTGGGTCCTCGGAGGTTTGATCCTTCTGCTTGAAGCAGGCCTTCAATTCGCGCTTTCTTATGTATTGGTGCTGGTCATCCTCGCCATTGTGTTTATCCCTATGATGTACTCTTATCAATTAAGTCGGAAAAATCGTTAGTATAAAAAACAACCAGAGAAGAACTAGTTGGGAACTGATTCTTTTCTGGTTGTTTTTCGATTTTAGACAGGAGAACAGAAAACTTGCACTCACAGCCAGAGTGATCCACCATTTAAAATTGATATATAAGACTGAAGATATGATAAAACTAATGAAGAGAGCTTAGAGAATGTATATTATCATTAAGAGTTACTTTTCAAAGGAGCCATCTCTCAGAGTTGTATTATGTATGATTATTTCAATGGATATTTTTCTTCTAAGTATATTAAAAAATGTGAGAAAAAGCTATAAATATCAGTATATGGTATAATAATTTGGAAGAATTTAATTTTGGAGAAATTAGAATGAAGACATGGATGAAATTAGTCTTTCTATCATTGATAGCAGTAGTGTTGGTCGCTTGTGAAGGGTTACATATTAAAATTAAAGGGATAAAAATGACGGAAGAGTTGAAAACGGATTCTGTGTGGGTTGATGTCCATCATGGGGAAAAAGTTACTTTGAATCCATATGATGCAGTTACCGCTGTGTATCATTTTGATGGGAAAGGGAATGTGGTAGCTTATTTGGGACTGGATATAGATCTTGGTGAATTTAGTGGGAAGAATGATAAACAGATACTCGAAATTGCAAAAAAAGCTCATGAACGTAATTTTTATCGCCAAAAACAACAGCTCAGGGAAAGGATGGAAGTTCAATTAGAATCAATGAAGAAGGAAGGTATACAGCTATCGTGGGACGCGAAAAACTCCGCTGACGTGAGAGAAAAATTGAAACGCTTAGATGAAACAATCAAAGATGTACAAAAACAGTTTGATGCAGTCGTTGCATCAAACTATAAGGAACCAAAGGCAAGGGTAGTGAACTACACTTTTGGGACATATGATCGAGATGAGTATAGCAAAAATCAAATGCAGATGGTTTTAACATTTGCCGTACAACAGCTTGCCAAAGACTCAATGTCCTATCAAGTAGAAAAAACTCAAAAGATATTGAGAGAAGGTTTCTTCTCAACGAGTGCAGAGGAAGTAAATGATTCTTATTATGTGGGATTAACTGAGGCTGATTCAGAAAACGATGTTCCAGGAGATTATCATGATTTTATGATTTCTGTGAGAAAAGGTCATAGTGGTATTGACTTAAAATAGATAAGATATAAAAATCAGGTTTTCTATAGGAAGAAGATCGAATCAAAAAATATGCTGCTAATAAAATTAATGGACTGTTAGATAGATACGTAGCGTATGACTATAGTTATCAATTTGAGATAGAATATATATGGAAAAATGAAACTAAAGACTTTAAACTTTTGATTTCAGGTTCAGATAAGAGGTTCGAATATTTTAAAGTTTTCGTGAGTGATAAAAGCCCTATATTTAGAGATTTCCTATATTATTAAATATAAAGTTGTATAATAATATATATAAAGTGAAATAAAGAATCACGGAGAAAGTTTATGGATATTAAAGAGACATTCAACCAGCTAGACAATACAAAATTTAATGATTTCAATAATCGCCTTGAAGGTTTTGAGAAACTTTTTAAAGACAAATATTATTTTACCCATCCCGAAGATTTTAGCTCAATCTTTAGCATTTTGGTAAAGTATGGAAAAAGTACAAGTAAATATATTTTATCGAAAGGAGAGATATATGAGTGAAATAGTTATTAATGCTCAGAATTTATCTAAAAATTTTTATAATTTTGATTCAAGACTCCCATTTATCAAGAGATTTTTGAAACGTAATCAAATAACGATTCGAGCTGTTCAAGATATTAGTTTTACGATTAAGAGAGGGAGTATAGTTGGCTTTATTGGGAGTAATGGAGCTGGTAAATCCACAACGATTAAAATGTTGACTGGGACTCTTTATCCTAGTTCCGGAAAATTAGAAGTGAATGGAGAAATTCCATTTAAAAGAAGTATAAATTTTAGAAAAAAAATTTCAATAGTAGTAGGAAATAAATTACAGTTATTTCAAGATGTTTCGGCTATGGATTATTTTCAATTGATTGGTACTTTATATGAGGTAGAACCGGCGATTTTACAAGAACGAATTCAGGAATTAAGCAATTTGTTGAATGTAAAAGATCAGCTTTACCAGCAGGTCCGGACCCTCTCTCTTGGACAAAAAATGAAAATGGAGTTTATCGCGGCATCTTTAACAAGTCCGGAAATATTATTTTTAGACGAGCCTACTATAGGGTTAGATATACAGTCTAAAAAAGATATCAGAACATTTTTAAAGAAAATGAATGAAGAATGTCATACTACTATTATTTTAACGAGTCATGATATGGATGATATTTCGTCTGTTTGTGACGAATTAATCGTCATTGACAAAGGAAAAATTATTTTGCAGGAGTCAATGGATGTTATTTTATCTAAATTTTCTGATTTTAAATATTTAAAGATAAAAATGACATTAGATTTGGTACCAGAGTTATGCTCTGTTAAAGGAGTAGTAGTCATTTCTCAAACAAAATCGGAATGTATACTAAAAATACCTAGAGATTTTGTCTTTGAGACATTAGAATCAATCAATAAGCTTGTAGATATAGAAGATTTTGAAATATCAAATCTTTCTTTAGAAGAAATTATTTTACAAAACTATTTTACAAAAAAGGAGCACAATTGAAAAAAGAAATGTCTATTATTCTGATATCATTTCGATCTATTTTGAACTATAAATCAAGTGTACTATTGTTAATGTTACAGGCAAGTATACACATTATGATATCAGTATTTTTATGGACGTATATATATCAGAGTAACCAGATAAATATAGCAGGATATGATTTTACCTCAATGGTTCAATACTATTTGGGGACTATAATTTTTTCATATTTTGTTTTTTATCCAGTTGATTGGGAAATCAATGACGATGTTCATTCAGGAAATTTTTTTAGCATATTAATAAAACCTGTTACTTTTTATAAGTATTATTTTTGTAAAATGCTTGGAGATAGGCTTGCTCATTTATTATTTATCATCATTCCTGTCATTTTATTCTCCAGTGTTTATTACAAGAATGAGTTATTAACCATTGAAATTCTTATTTTAGGAAGTATTGCAATTATTCTATCTATGGTTCTATGGTTTTTAATATCATGTTGTGTAGGTATGCTTTCTTTTTGGTTAGAAAATATATTTTTTGTCCTTACTGTTAAAGAAATAGTAATTCAGTTTTTATCAGGAATATTATTGCCTTTAAGTTTTTTTTCAAATAATTTTCGTCTGTTTTTAGATGTATTACCTTTTAAATACTTAGTATATGAACCGCTTCAGATGTTTAGTAATGATACATATAAATTAATAGACTATTTGAGAATTATTTGTATTCAATTGATTTGGTGCATCATTTTTTATATTATATCAAGATTCATATTGAGAAAAGGAGTGGAGCACTTCTCAAATGTGGGAGGATAAAATGTTTAGAATAAAAGTAATTTTTAGGCTACTTCATTTTGGTTTTAAATCTGATATGAATTTTCATTTTGACTTCTTTTGTGGTCTATTTTCGTCGATACTGTGGATTGGTTTACCTATTGTATTTTTTAGATTGATTTTCTTAAACATAGACTCTTTTAATGGTTGGGACTATTATCAAATTTTATTTTTGGTAGGTTCCTACACTATTGTAGATGGAGTTATGATGGGATTGTTAATTAGAAGTATGGGAATTTTAGAATCAGATATTTTGAGTGGTAACTTGGATCAAATTTTATTGAGGCCGTTTGATACTCAGTTGTTCTATATTTTTAGATCATTTAATTTAGTTCAATTCGTTAATACTTTTTTTGGTCTTGCGATCATTTTTATAAGTTATGGAAATTTAAATGTACATTTAAATTCATTAAAAATATTATTTTATATCCTTTCTTTAATGTGTGGTTGTATTATATATTATTCAATTTGGTTTCTAATAACGATTAGTTCATTTTGGTTCCCAACTAAATTTTCAAAAGTAGATGTATTTTTGAATTATATTGGAATTTCTAAGTATCCATATAATATTTTTACAGGTATTAACAGATTGATCACTATGTTATTTGTTCCCAATTTATTAATTGCCAATCCTGCAGTATTAATATTTTTAGGGAAAGATACATTGAACCTATTTTTCTATCAAATAGTTTTTACAGTTTTTTTGATTATTATCAGTCGTACAATTTTTAGAAAAGGATTGAAAAAATATGAAAGTGCAGGAAGATAAACAATGTTGTTCAGTTATATGTTTGACTAAAGGAAGTGATTCGCTGTACTTTGTTTTGTGGTCATTGAAACATCAGATAATTATAAACTATAATTTAAAGAATAGTATTATTAACTTATAGGTGCTAAGAAAAAATTTAAAGAAATTCCCTCATTCAATCAAACTTATTCATATTTTTTAAAATAAGAAAATAGTTGGATTTTGATGATGGTTGATATAAAGCTAAACTGAAAGTACCTGAAATCCAACTGTGTCAAACCAGGTCATACGATCTGTGAGAAAAAGAACACATAACAAAAAGAGGAGCTTCACAATAAAGTTCCTCTTCTTTTATATATCCGAATCATTATTCTTATTTCAAAAAAGGTAGTGAAAAAGGTAGTGATTCGGTTGATTTATATTGCAATGTAGTGAAATTTAGAATTTCAAGAATCGCTTAAAATCAAGGTTTCTAACATCTATTGACGTGTAGTGAACCCCTATTTCACCTCTGTAAACACAACGTGTTTGCGAAGTTTTGGTGAGTATTTCTTCAATTGAAGACGGTCTGGAGTGTTACGTTTGTTTTTAGAAGTAAGGTACAAGCGTTCACCAGATTCTTTGTGTTCAAGTGTAATATTTACGCGCATGGTATCTCCCTTCTATTATTCAGCTGATGCAGCTTTAGCGATCTTACGTCCTTTGTAGTATCCTTTAAGTGATACACGGTGTGAACGTGAGTAATCTCCAGTTGCTTCGTCAAAGTTTACAGATGGAGCTGTTACTTTGTAGTGCGTACGACGTTTGTTTTTCTTCGCTTTTGATGTGCGACGTGCAGGTACTGCCATTTTGTTATTCTCCTTTTAAGATATAAATTCAATTAGGTTTGATTTTCATCAACTTTAACAGTATAACAAAACTTTTTTGTAAAGTAAAGTTACTTGACAAAAAATTGTTAAAAAAATCTCCCGCCCCATCAAATGGAACAGGAGTTCTCCTTAAAGGTCTATTTCAAATGGCTCATCAATCGCTTCCGAAACGTATTTGCCATCCTTTTTTCGTTGTTTGACACATTCTGTCAGCAGGTACTCGATCTGCCCATTGACCGATCGAAAGTCATCTTCTGCCCATGATGCGATAGCAGCATATAACTTGGCTGACAATCTAAGTGGAATCTGTTTTTTCTTTTGGTCAGCCATTCTTAATAGAGACTTCCCGTATTAACAATTGGTTGTGCATCATGATTGCCACAGAGAACGACAAGAAGGTTCGAAACCATGGCAGCCTTCCGTTCTTCGTCTAGCTCTACAATCTCTCCTTCGCTCAGGCGTTCAAGGGCCATTTCAACCATCCCAACTGCTCCGTCGACAATCATCTTCCGCGCATCGATAATGGCAGAAGCTTGTTGGCGTTGAAGCATGACAGCTGCGATTTCTGGAGCATAGGCCAAGTAGGTAATACGAGCTTCTAGAATTTCGAGTCCAGCATCTTTTACACGTGCTTGAATCTCTTCTCGAATACGACTAGCCACAATTTCACTGGAGCCTCTTAGGCTACCCTCATCTGCCTGGCCGTCTCCTGTCGTATCGACATTAGGAGCTACATCATAAGGATAGATGCGGACAATATTACGAAGAGCACTATCACACTGCAATGAGAGATATTCTTTGTAGTTATCCACATTGAAGACTGCTTTAGCCGTATCCACTACACGCCAAGTGACTGCAATACCGATTTCTACAGGATTTCCCAAACAGTCATTAATCTTCTGACGAGAGTTGTTCAAGGTCATCACTTTTAAGGAAATATTCTTTTTACCTGTCTCGATAGAAATATTGTTACCTTCTGCTGTTTTTCTGACAGACATGGGTGACTTGGTGGTGACATCACCACTTTGGCCCAAGCGGGTGTTATTGGCAGGATTGACAGCGACACAGAAGGGATTGACAAAGTAAATACCCGCTTCTCGAATGGTTCCAATATAGTTCCCAAACAAGGTCAAAACCAAGGCCTCTTGCGGTTTAATAATTTTGATCCCCGCATAGCACACCAGACTAGCAATAAAGAGAAAAATACAGGTAATAACTGCAATCGCAAGTGGAAAACCTTCTGGTAGACTAGCAATCGCACTAATAAAGGCTAAAACTAAGACTAGATCCCCAACTAGCAAGCCTATAAGGGCGGCTAAGCCGTTTTTCTTTTGGGTTAAAATTTTTTCTTCCATGGGACGAACCCTTCTTTCTTTATGATATCTAAATGATATCACTTTGCTTACAAAAGTCAAGATATAACTGTAAATTATTTTAGCAAGAAACCGAGCAAGCTGAATTGTCTGAAAATTCAAGAATTTTCTTCTGTCGTTGGACCGTAAATTGTGCTATAATAATAAAAAATATAACGAGAGGAATGACATGACAGAATTAGACAAACGCCATCGTAGTAGTGTCTACGATAGCATGGTAAAATCTCCCAACCGTGCCATGCTTCGCGCGACGGGAATGACCGATGAAAGCTTTGAGAAACCGATTGTCGGAGTGATTTCGACATGGGCGGAAAATACCCCTTGTAACATCCACCTTCACGATTTTGGAAAACTGGCCAAAGAAGGTGTGAAAGATGCAGGTGCTTGGCCTGTTCAATTTGGCACCATTACAGTTGCGGACGGGATTGCTATGGGGACACCTGGGATGCGCTTCTCCCTAACGTCTCGCGATATCATTGCGGATTCTATCGAAGCTGCTATGGGCGGTCACAACGTGGATGCCTTTGTAGCCATCGGGGGCTGTGATAAGAACATGCCTGGTTCGATGATTGCCATTGCCAATATGGATATCCCAGCGATCTTTGCCTATGGTGGGACCATTGCTCCAGGGAATCTCGATGGAAAAGATATCGACTTGGTTTCTGTTTTCGAAGGAATCGGGAAATGGAACCACGGTGATATGACCGCTGAAGAAGTGAAGCAACTAGAATGTAACGCCTGCCCTGGCCCTGGTGGCTGTGGTGGGATGTATACGGCCAACACCATGGCGACAGCGATCGAGGTCCTTGGGTTGAGCTTGCCAGGTTCCTCTTCTCACCCTGCTGAATCAGCTGATAAAAAAGCCGATATCGAAGAAGCAGGTCGTGCAGTTGTCAAAATGCTTGAAATGGGACTGAAGCCATCTGACATCTTGACCCGTGAAGCCTTTGAAGATGCGATTACAGTGACCATGGCGCTGGGTGGATCCACCAATGCGACTCTTCACTTGCTGGCGATCGCTCACGCAGCTAATGTTGATTTGACACTTGAAGATTTCAACGATTTCCAAGAGCGTGTGCCTCACTTGGCAGACTTGAAACCTTCAGGGAAATATGTCTTCCAAGACCTTTACAATGTCGGTGGTGTGCCGGCCGTCATGAAATACCTTCTTAAGAATGGTTTCCTTCATGGGGATCGTATCACATGTACTGGTAAAACGGTGGCTGAGAACTTGGAAGCCTTCGCTGATTTGACACCAGGTCAAAAAGTTATCATGCCACTTGAAAATCCAAAACGTGCGGATGGTCCATTGATCATCTTGAAAGGGAACTTGGCTCCAGAAGGGGCAGTCGCCAAAGTATCAGGTGTGAAAGTTCGTAACATCACGGGTCCTGCTAAGGTCTTTGACTCTGAAGAAGCTGCCATTGAAGCCGTTCTTTCAGATGAAATTGTGGATGGCGATGTTGTTGTTGTTCGTTTCGTAGGTCCTAAGGGTGGTCCTGGTATGCCGGAAATGCTGTCCTTGTCATCCATGATCGTTGGGAAAGGCCAAGGAGACAAGGTGGCCCTCTTGACAGACGGACGTTTCTCTGGTGGGACTTACGGTCTCGTTGTTGGTCACATTGCGCCTGAAGCTCAGGTCGGTGGTCCAATCGCCTACCTCCACACAGGGGATTTGGTAACGGTTGATCAAGATACCAAAGAAATTACCATGCATGTTTCAGACGAAGAGTTAGCGAAACGCAAGGCAGAAACAACCTTGCCACCACTGTATAGTCGTGGGGTTTTGGGTAAATACGCCCACATCGTTTCTTCAGCATCACGTGGTGCTGTAACCGACTTCTGGAACATGGAACAGTCTGGTAAACAGTAATTGCAAGGACGACTTTGTCAAAAGAGAGAGTGGGACAGAAATCGGTAATTCGTTAGAATTCGATTTCGTCGTCCCACCTCCGCACAATTGAGTAGGGCTGTAAAAGCTGATGAAATCAGCGTAGTAGAGCCCGCTCAACCACTGCGTCTTGCTCGACAATCCAAAAATAATTGAGAGGCTAGGACTTTTGTCCCAGCCTCTTTT
>CAKPZX010000016.1 GCA_934215455.1 uncultured Streptococcus sp. | reverse complement strand
CCATAGCTCAGTTGGTAGTAGCGCATGACTGTTAATCATGATGTCGTAGGTTCGAGTCCTACTGGCGGAGTATAGAATAAAAGAGATCAAGTAATTGATCTCTTTTTTTTACTTTTCATTTTAGTGTTAATTAAAGCTCCGTTTAGTTAACGGAGCTTTTCTCTATTTAGTTATTTGGGAAAAATACTTGATATAAGGCTTTAATTGCTTTTTCTTCTTGATCTTTACTTACAACGAACATAATGGAAACTTCACTAGAACCTTGCGAGATCATTTGAATATTCACTTCATTTTCTGATAGTGCTTTGGCTGCAGTGGCAGTAACCCCTACCTGACTCTTCATTTTCTCACCAACAATCATAATGATAGAAAGATCATGTTCAATTTCGGCTGTGTCAACTTCTAGCTTTTGTGTTAATTGTTTCAGAATCTCTTGTTCTTTGATTGGAGTCAGTTCACGTGAACGCAAAATGATGGATAAATCATCAATTCCTGTTGGCATATGTTCCCAACTGATATTGAGATCTTCTAAAATTTGAAGGACTTTTCGACCAAAACCGACTTCGCGGTTCATAAGGTATTTTGTAGTGTTAATACTAACGAATCCTGAATCACCTGCAATTCCTACAACAGTCACATGATCATTTGAATGTTCCAAAACAATGCGGGTTCCAGGGTGGTCTGGATTATTAGTATTTTTAATAACTAATGGAATTTTACCTCTGTATGCTGGAACAAGTGCTTCATCATGTAAGACTGAAAAACCAGCATAGGCTAATTCACGCATTTCTTTATAGGTTAATTCAGGAATAGAATGTGGGTGTTTAATAATACCTGGATGTGCTGCAAAAATACCATTTACGTCTGTAAAGTTTTCGTATAAGTCTGCTTTTACACCTGCTGCAATGATCGATCCTGTAATGTCAGATCCACCACGAGAAAATGTACAAATGTCACCATCTTGAGTAACACCAAAGAATCCTGGAATGACAATCACTTCACTTGAATCTTTTAGTTCTTCAATTTTATCGTAACTAGATGGTAAAATACGAGCGTTGGAAGGTTCAGCAGTGACCGTAATTCCTGCTTCTTTTGGATGGATATATCTTGCTTCTAATCCATTTTGATTGAAATAAGCAGCAATGAGTTTAGCATTGTTATTTTCGCCTGCTGCTAGGAATGCATCGTATGTGAATGGATTTCCTTTTTTAGGTAAATTTGTTAAATCATAGATATCTTCAGCAATTTCTTGAATAATGGAATCTTTGAGACCCAATTCTTCTGTAATGGCACGATAACGTTCAATAATCCACTGTTGTGTTTGTGTGACATCCTTATCTGAAGTATATTCTTTATAATACCGGATCAGAGCATCAGTTACTTTTGTGTCTTCAGCGTTGCGCTTTCCTGGAGCTGATACAACTACAAATCTTCTTTCTGGATCATCTTTAATGATATCAAGTACTTTTTTTAATTGAGAAGCTGATGCTAGAGAACTTCCACCGAATTTAGTTACTTTCATATTTTCTCCTTAATAGTTTCATTAATACATTATACCAAAGTTCAGTTATTGATACAATGTATTTACAGATAGGGCATAAAATAATTGATTCTGTAGAGGAGAGAAATTGTAATTATTCAAATTTTACAATTTTGTTACATCTTATAGATATATTTTACTATTTTACTTTTTTGTGGTATGATATGTTATAATTCAAAAGTTTTAATATCAAAATATTTTATCTTTAAACAAAAGGAGTCTGTGATGTTTGAAACAATTTTGTATTCTGTCGAAAACGACCTCGCGACAATCTCTTTAAATCGTCCTGAAGTATCCAATGGTTTTAACATTCCAATGTGTCAGGAAATTTTAGCTGCCTTGGAAGATGCCGAAAAAAATGAGGAGGTAAAATTCATTATTCTATCAGCAGAAGGGAAAATCTTTTCAGTTGGTGGAGATTTGAGCGAAATGAAACGCGCAGTCGATGCGGATGACATCGAGTCTCTTGTTTTAATTGCCGAATTAGTTAATACAATTTCAAAGAAAATCAAGCAATTACCAAAGCCGGTTATTATGGTGGCAGATGGAGCGGTCGCAGGAGCAGCTGCTAACATTGCAGTAGCTGTTGATTTTTGTATTATTAGTGATCGTACTAAGTTTATCCAAGCCTTTGTTGGGGTTGGTTTAGCACCAGATGCGGGTGGGTTATTCTTGTTAGGAAAAGCCATTGGCATGTCTCGGGCTACTCATTTAGTAATGACGGGTGAAGCCTTGACTGCTGAAAAGGCATTTGATTATGGCCTAGCTTATCGTGTTTGTGAATCTGAAAAACTCGATAAAACGGTTGAGCAATTGCTTAAAAAATTAAGAAGAGGATCTTCAAATTCTTATGCTGCCATGAAAGAAATGGTTTGGGAAGCGTTCTTGAAAGAATGGGACCAATATGCGGGTCTTGAATTGGATTTGCAAAAGAAACTAGCATTTACAAAAGATTTCAAGGAGGGGGTTATTGCCTACTCTGAGAAACGTCGGCCACAATTTAAAGGAAAATAAATTTGTAATTTTTCTATGTTTTGTGAAAAAATGCTTGCAAATTATTTTCATTTTTGATAAAATTTGACTATCAAAGTAAAATTAGGAGGTGGAGTTTTGAATTACCAATTAGTTAACGACTATTTAACATCCATCTTTAATAATGTTTTGGTTATTGAGGAGTCGAGCCTAAGAGCAAGTCGATTCAAAGATGTTTCTATTAAAGAAATGCATACGATCGATGTGATTGGTTCGACACCGAATGCAACCCCGAGTGATATTTCACGGGAGTTGATGGTGACTTTGGGGACTGTCACGACAAGTTTGAATAATCTTGAGCGCAAAGGGTATATCGAAAGAAGAAGATCGGAAGTTGATCGCCGGGTTGTACACTTGAGTTTAACGAAGAACGGTCGTCTACTTTATCGTCTTCATCAGCAATTCCATAAACGGATGGTCAACCAGATTATTGGAGATATGAGTCCCGAAGAGAAGAAAGTGATGCAAAAAGGATTGCAAAATCTGTATCGTTTCTTGGAGGAAATTAAATAATGGTCTTTGCTAAAATTAGTCAAGTTGCTCATTATGCACCTGACCAAGTCGTATCAAATGATGATTTGGCTGAGATCATGGATACAAGTGATGAATGGATCAGTAGTCGGACAGGTATCCTTCGGCGTCACATTTCAAAAGATGAGACGACAAGTGATCTAGCAACAGTTGTTGCACAAAGATTATTAGCAAAAGCAAAGATAGACGCTGAGGAAATTGATTTCATCGTTGTTGCTACGATTACTCCAGACAGCTTAATGCCATCGACTGCAGCCCGGGTACAAGCTAATATTGGAGCTTCTCGAGCTTTTGCATTTGATCTGACTGCAGCATGTAGTGGATTTGTATTTGCATTAGCCACTGCTGAAAAATACATTTCTTCAGGTATGTACCGGCGAGGAATTGTGATCGGTAGTGAGACGCTTTCAAAAGTATTAGACTGGTCAGACCGTTCCACTTCAGTCCTTTTTGGAGATGGAGCTGGTGGTGTCTTGCTTGAAGCAAGCGATCAAAAATCGTTTTTGGCTGAGAATCTTTTTACAGATGGTAGCCGAGGTGCTAGTCTTGAGTCTTGCTATTTGGGTCTGTCTTCCCCTTATTCAGATGAAGTTTCTGATCGAAGATATCTGACAATGGATGGACGGGCAGTTTTTGATTTTGCCATTCGTGATGTCACGAAAAGTATTCAAAAAATGATAGCAGACGCCTCTATGGAAGCAGAAGAGATTGACTATTTTCTGTTACACCAGGCGAATGACCGAATGTTAGATAAGATGTCAAAAAAACTGGGTGTCTCTAGAGAGAAAATCCCAGCAAATATGATGGAATATGGGAACACTAGTGCTGCTAGTATCCCCATTCTATTATCGGAGTGTGTCGAGAATCATCGAATCAAGATGGATGGAAGTCAAAAAATTCTTCTAACAGGATTCGGTGGAGGTTTGACATGGGGCACACTTCTTGTTACAATCTAGTTAAACATGTGGAAACACATTTTAAAAATTTATATATTATTTTTTAAGGAGGCCTATCATGGCAGTATTTGAAAAAGTACAAGAAATTATCGTTGAAGAACTTGGTAAAGAACCATCAGAAGTAACTCTTGAATCTACATTCGAAGATTTAGAAGCAGATTCATTGGATTTGTTCCAAGTTATCTCTGAAATTGAAGATGCTTTTGACATCCAAATCGAAACTGAAGAAGGATTGTCTACAGTTGGTGACCTTGTCGCTTACGTAGAAGAAAAAACAAAATAATGATAGATGAGAGTATCGAAAGATATTCTCTCTTGTTTAGGTAATAGTTTGAGACTCAAAGAACCAATCTTTTAAACTCAAACTATTACTTAAGCGAAAAAAGAGGTAGGTATAATGCAAACACGAATTACTGAACTATTGAATATTAAATATCCAATCTTCCAAGGTGGGATGGCATGGGTCGCTGATGGTGACTTGGCTGGAGCAGTATCAAACGCCGGTGGTCTTGGAATCATTGGTGGCGGGAATGCTCCAAAAGAAGTTGTAAAGGCTAACATTGATAAAGTGAAGTCTATTACAGATAAACCTTTTGGGGTAAATATCATGCTTTTGTCCCCATTCGCGGATGACATTGTTGACCTGGTGATTGAAGAAGGTGTAAAAGTTGTTACAACTGGTGCTGGAAATCCTGGGAAATACATGGATCGTTTCCATGAAGCAGGGATCACTGTCATTCCAGTTGTTCCATCTGTTGCCCTTGCAAAACGGATGGAAAAATTGGGTGCCGATGCAGTGATTGCAGAAGGGATGGAAGCTGGAGGTCACATTGGTAAATTGACGACTATGACCTTGGTTCGTCAAGTGGTTGAAGCTGTTTCTATTCCAGTAATTGGTGCTGGAGGTGTCGCTGATGGTGCCGGTGCTGCAGCTGTCTTTATGTTAGGTGCCGAAGCTGTTCAGGTGGGAACTCGTTTCGTGGTTGCTAAAGAATCTAATGCTCACCAAAACTTTAAAAATAAAATCTTGAAAGCGAAAGATATTGATACGGTAGTTTCAGCATCAGTTGTTGGACACCCTGTTCGTGCGATCAAGAATAAATTGGCTTCTGCCTATAACCAAGCTGAAAAAGATTTCTTGGCAGGTAAGAAGACTCAAGAAGAAATTGAAGAATTAGGAGCAGGTGCCCTTCGCAATGCCGTTGTTGATGGAGATGTTGACAATGGATCTGTAATGGCAGGTCAAATTGCTGGTCTTGTCAGCAAGGAAGAAACCTGTGCTGAAATTCTAGAAGATATCTATTATGGTGCAGCCAAGGTGATTCAAAGAGAGGCTGCTCGTTGGGCAGATGTAAACGTCTAAAAACGTCGAAAGGATTAGGATAGTGACAAAACGTGCGTTCTTATTTGCTGGTCAAGGGGCTCAGAAATTGGGCATGGCGAGCGATTTGTATGCGGCTTATCCCGTTGTTAAAGAGACATTTGATACGGCTAGTCGTATTCTAGGCTATGATTTGCGTGAATTGATTGATTCTAACGAAGAAAAACTGAATCAGACACGCTATACTCAACCAGCTATTTTGACAACGTCAGTAGCCATTTATCGTCTCTTAGTAGAAAATGGTATCACTCCTGATATTGTTGCCGGCCTCTCTTTGGGGGAATATTCTGCCTTAGTTGCGGCTGGAGCTCTTTCGTTTGAAGATGCAGTAGCTTTGGTTGCGAAACGTGGTGAATTCATGGAAACAGCAGCTCCTGCTGGAAGTGGGAAAATGGTTGCTGTTATGAATACAGATCCAAGTTTGATCGAAGAGATTTGTCAACAAGCATCTGAAAAGGGTGTAGTGACACCAGCTAACTACAATACGCCAGCACAAATTGTGATTGGTGGTGAGGTTGCGGCTGTGGACTATGCTGTGGAACTATTGCAGGAAGCAGGTGCCAAACGCTTGATCCCTTTGAATGTGTCAGGTCCATTCCACACAGCCTTACTGGAATCTGCTAGTCAAAAATTGGCGGCTGAACTAGAAAAAGTATCATTTAATGATTTTGATCTTCCTTTAGTTGGGAATACAGAAGCTACTATCATGAAGTCAGAAGATGTGAAAGCACTTTTGGCCCGTCAAGTAAAAGAACCGGTTCGTTTCTATGATTCAATTGCTACGATTCAAGACTTTGGTGTAGATGAAGTCATCGAGATCGGACCTGGAAAAGTCTTGTCAGGATTCTTGAAGAAAATTGATAAAACTCTTCCAACTCATAACGTCGAAGATCAGGCTAGTCTAGATGCACTTCTGAATGCTTAAAACGAGGTAAAGATGGAACTTAAAAATAAAAATGTTTTTGTAACAGGTTCAACACGCGGAATTGGATTGGCTGTGGCTCATAAATTTGCGAGTCTCGGTGCCAATGTTGTCCTAAATGGACGTTCTGAAATTTCTGAGGACTTGCTTGCACAGTTTGCTGACTATGGTGTGACTGTTGTTGGTATTTCTGGGGATATTTCTAATGGCGAAGATGCGCAACGTATGGTAGCTGAAGCAATTGAAAAGCTTGGAAGTGTTGATGTTTTGGTCAATAACGCTGGCATCACAAACGACAAGTTGATGTTGAAAATGACTGAAGAAGATTTTGAACGGGTCTTGAAAATCAACTTGACCGGTGCCTTTAATATGACACAAGCTGTCTTAAAACCTATGTCTAAGGCTCGTCAAGGTGCCATTATCAACATGTCCTCTGTTGTTGGTCTAATGGGGAATATTGGTCAAGCGAACTATGCGGCTTCAAAAGCTGGTTTGATTGGTTTTACCAAATCAGTAGCGCGTGAAGTTGCGGCCCGTGGCGTTCGTGTGAATGCCATTGCACCTGGTTTCATTGAATCGGATATGACAGACGCTATTCCAGAGAAAATGAAAGATGCCATGCTAGCTCAAGTGCCAATGAAACGAATTGGTCAAGCTGAAGAAGTGGCAGAAGTTGCGGCTTTCTTAGCAGGTCAAGAATATTTAACTGGTCAAACAATTGCCATTGATGGCGGCATGACTATGCAATAATGAATGCTCACTGATCGAAAATCACTTACTTAAATATCCATCCGACAAAAGGAGAATATATATGTCTACAAATCGTGTTGTTGTTACAGGTTACGGTGTAACCTCACCAATCGGAAATACACCAGAGGAGTTCTGGAATAGCCTTCATGAAGGAAAAATTGGAATCAAGCCTATTACGAAATTTGATGCTTCTGAAATTCCAGTCTTTAATGCTGGTGAAATTCAAGATTTCCCATTCGATAAATATTTCGTGAAAAAAGATCAAAATCGTATGGATACTTACTCATTGTATGCAATCTATGCTGCGATGGAAGCTATTGAAAATTCAGACTTGAACATGGAAGAAGAAGACCGCGATCGTGTAGGTGTGATTGTATCATCTGGTATCGGTGGTTTGCAAGAATTGGAAGATCAAATTATCCGGATGCATGAACGTGGGATGAAGAGAATCCAACCAATGTTTATTCCAAAAGCTCTTTCAAACATGGGTGCTGGAAACATCGCACTTAAGATTGGGGCTCAAGGGGTATGTAAATCCGTGACAACAGCTTGTGCTTCTGCCAACGATGCCATTGGGGAAGCTTTCCGTGAAATTAAATTTGGTATGCATGATGTTGTTTTGGCAGGTGGTGCTGAAGCTTCGATTACTAAGATTGGTATCGGTGGTTTCAATGCCCTGACGGCCCTTTCAACAACGGAAGACCCAGAACGTTCATCTATTCCATTTGACAAAGACCGCAATGGTTTTGTGATGGGGGAAGGTGCAGGGGTTCTTGTCATCGAAAGTTTGGAACATGCCCAAAAACGTGGTGCTAATATTTTAGCTGAAATTGTTGGTTACGGTTCAAACTGTGATGCCTACCACATGACAACACCAACACCAGATGGTTCAGGTGCGGCTAAAGCGATTAAATTAGCGATCAATGAAGCTGGTATCAAACCTGAAGATGTCGATTATGTCAATGCGCATGGTACCTCTACACCTGCCAATGAGAAAGGTGAAAGCGGAGCTATTGTTTCTGTACTTGGTAAAGAAGTTCCTGTATCATCTACTAAATCATTTACAGGACACTTGCTTGGTGCTGCTGGTGCGGTTGAAGCGATTGCTACTATCGAAGCGATTCGTCACAGCTTTGTACCAAAAACTGCTGGTACCAAAGAATTGTCTGACTATATCGAAGCAAACGTTGTTTATGGTGAAGGTCAAGAAGCGGATATTCAGTATGCTATCTCAAATACCTTTGGTTTTGGAGGACACAATGCTGTTCTGGCCTTTAAACGTTGGGAGGGTTAATTCATGAATATTTCTGAAATCAAAGATTTGTTGGCTCAATTTGATGCGTCAACTTTGCGTGAATTCTCATATAAAAATAATGGCGAAGAATTGAATTTGAGTAAAAACCAAACGAGTTCAGTTGCGGCTACACCGGTTGCTCCTGCACTTGAAGTGGTAGCAGCTCCTCAAACTCCTGTAGTAGCCCCTGTTGTTGAAGCACCAGCAACCCCAGCTGTAGCGGCTGAACCAGTTGCTGCTCCAGCTCAGGCTACAGAGGGTGATGTGGTTGAAAGTCCATTGGTTGGGGTGGCTTACTTGTCGCCAGCTCCGGATAAACCAGCCTTTGTATCTGTAGGAGATAAGGTCACTAAGGGTCAAACACTCTTGATTATCGAAGCCATGAAAGTGATGAATGAAGTCCCAGCACCAAAAGATGGGGTAGTCACTGAAATTTTGGTAACGAATGAAGAAATGGTTGAATTTGGAAAAGGATTGGTTCGAATCAAATGACAATTGATATTAATGCTATTCGTGAGGCTTTGCCGCATCGTTACCCAATGCTTTTGGTGGATCGCGTTTTAGAAACAAGCGAAGATACGATTGTTGCCATTAAAAACGTGACAATTAATGAACCATTTTTTAATGGACATTTTCCACAATATCCTGTTATGCCAGGTGTTCTCATCATGGAAGCTTTGGCACAAACAGCAGGTGTACTAGAGTTGTCAAAACCTGAAAATAAAGGGAAATTAGTCTTTTATGCAGGGATGGACAAGGTGAAGTTTAAAAAACAAGTCGTTCCAGGAGATCAACTGGTGATGACAGCTACTTTTGTCAAACGTCGTGGAACCATTGCTGTTGTTGAAGCGAAAGCAGAGGTAGACGGTAAGCTTGCAGCTTCAGGAACACTTACTTTTGCAATTGGAAATTAAGAAAGGCCTATCTATGTTTCGTAAGATCTTAATCGCCAATCGTGGTGAGATTGCAGTGCGCATTATTCGTGCGGCTCGTGAACTTGGCATCGAGACGGTTGCGGTGTATTCTACTGCTGATAAAGAAGCCTTGCATACCTTACTAGCGGATGAAGCAGTTTGTATTGGCCCTGCTAAATCAACAGAATCTTATTTGAATATGAGTGCTGTCTTGTCTGCAGCTGTTCTAACAGGAGCAGAAGCTATCCATCCTGGTTTTGGATTTTTAAGTGAAAACTCAAAATTTGCGACCATGTGTGAGGAAGTGGGCATTAAATTTATTGGTCCTTCTGCTAAAGTCATGGATTTGATGGGGGATAAGATTAATGCTCGTAAACAGATGATCAAAGCAGGAGTACCTGTTATTCCTGGATCAGATGGTGAAGTGTATACTGCTGAAGAAGCCCTCGAGATTGCAGAGCGTATTGGTTACCCTGTGATGTTGAAAGCATCTGCAGGAGGCGGTGGTAAAGGAATTCGGAAGGTTGAAAAACCAGAAGATTTGGTTGCTGCTTTTGAATCTGCTTCCTCAGAAGCTCAAGCTGCTTTTGGGAATGGTGCCATGTATATGGAGCGGGTGATTTATCCGGCACGCCACATTGAAGTACAGATTTTAGCGGATCAGCATGGACATGTCATTCACTTAGGTGAACGCGATTGTTCTCTTCAACGAAATAACCAAAAAGTTCTAGAAGAATCCCCTTCGATTGCTATTGGAAAAACTCTTCGTGATCGGATTGGATCTGCAGCTGTTCGTGCAGCTGAATCAGTTGGGTACGAGAATGCTGGAACGATTGAATTCTTGTATGATGAAGGCAAGGGTGAGTTCTACTTTATGGAAATGAATACCCGTGTGCAAGTAGAGCATCCTGTCACGGAATTTGTAACGGGAGTGGATATTGTTAAGGAACAGATTAAAATCGCAGCTGGCCAAGAATTATCCGTTACTCAAGAGGATATTGTCATTAAAGGCCATGCGATTGAATGCCGGATCAATGCGGAAAATCCTTCCTTTAACTTTGCACCAAGCCCAGGTAAGATCACTAATCTCTATCTTCCAAGTGGTGGGGTTGGCTTGCGTGTGGATTCTGCTGTGTATCCTGGTTATACGATTCCACCATACTATGATAGTATGATTGCCAAGATCATTGTCCATGGGGAAAATCGCTTTGATGCACTGATGAAAATGCAGCGTGCTCTTTATGAGTTGGAAATCGATGGTGTCACAACCAATAGCAGTTTCCAGTTGGATTTGATTTCAGATTCACATGTGATCGCTGGTGATTATGACACTGCATTTTTGATGGAACAATTCCTTCCAAATTATAATAAGGAATGATGAAAAAGCCTGGACTTGTGAGGGAAGTATGAACATCATCTTCACAGTTTCAGGCTTTTATAGTAATGCTGCAGATACTGTAGCATATTATAAGGAGTAAGTAATGGCATTATTTTCTAAAAAAGATAAATATATTCGGATCAATCCGAATAGGTCAGCCTGGAAGGAGCCTCAGCCAAAACCTGAAGTTCCTGATGAACTATTTTCACAATGCCCAGGTTGTAAACATACCATTTACCAAAAGGATTTAGGTAGTGAGCGTGTCTGCCCGAATTGTGGCTATACCTTCCGTATTTCTGCTAAAGAACGCTTGGCGCTGACAGTGGATCCAGCTAGCTTTGAAGAAATGTTTACAGGAATCGAAACGACAGATCCTTTGAATTTCCCAAATTATAAGAAGAAACTAGTAGCAGTGCGGGAAATGACAGGATTGGATGAAGCTGTCCTGACTGGAACTGCCTTGATTAAAGGGCAAAAAGTTGCGCTTGGGATCATGGATTCCAACTTTATCATGGCTTCAATGGGTTCTGTAGTAGGCGAAAAAATTACTCGTTTATTTGAATTTGCGACAAAAGAAAAATTGCCAGTTGTTCTTTTTACCGCCTCCGGTGGTGCTCGGATGCAAGAAGGAATCGTGAGTTTGATGCAAATGGCAAAAATTTCTGCAGCTGTTCAACGCCATTCTAAAGAAAAATTATTCTATTTGACGGTATTGACAGATCCGACAACCGGTGGGGTAACGGCTTCATTTGCTATGGAAGGTGATATTATCATGGCAGAGAGTCAGGCCTTGGTTGGTTTTGCTGGTCGACGCGTGATTGAGTCTACTGTACGTGAACAATTGCCAGATGATTTCCAAAAAGCAGAATTTCTACAAGAACATGGATTTGTAGACTTGATCGTGGAGAGAAGCCAAATCCGAGCAACAGTTGGACAATTATTGGCCCTTCATGGAGGTAAACATGAGTAAAATAACACAGATTATTAAAGAGGCACGTGACCAAGGAAGATTGACTGCGCTTGATTTTGCTCAAGGAATTTTTGATGATTTTATCGAATTACATGGAGATCGAAACTTCCGTGATGATGGTGCGGTGATTGGTGGGATTGGACGCTTAGGCGATCAAACGGTTACAGTCGTTGGAATCCAAAAAGGAAAAAATCTTCAAGATAACCTAAAACGTAATTTTGGACAACCACATCCAGAAGGCTATCGAAAAGCTTTGCGCCTCATGAAGCAAGCAGAGAAATTTGGCCGTCCAGTTGTGACCTTTATCAATACAGCGGGTGCTTATCCTGGTGTTGGTGCTGAAGAACGAGGACAAGGTGAAGCCATTGCCCGTAACCTTATGGAAATGAGTGATTTAAAAGTGCCGATTATCGCGATTATCATCGGAGAAGGTGGCTCTGGTGGTGCCTTGGCTCTTGCTGTGGCAGATAAGGTCTGGATGCTTGAGAACTCCATCTATGCGGTCTTGAGTCCAGAAGGTTTTGCCTCTATTCTTTGGAAAGATGGAAGTCGTGCCATGGAAGCAGCAGAGTTGATGAAGATTACTTCTCACGAATTGTTAAATATGGAAATTGTCGATAAGGTGATTCCCGAGCATGGATTTTCAAATGGAGAACTACTGGCTCAAGTGAAGAAGGAATTACAGGAAGAGTTAAAGGTTTTACAAGCCTTACCTTTCGAAGAGCTTCTGGAGCAACGCTACCAACGTTTTCGTAAATATTAAAAAACTGAGCTTGCAATTGCAAGACTCAGTTTTTTTAAACTTTATTTTGGTGCGATGACTTCAGCGCCACCCATGTATGGGCGAAGGACTTCTGGAATGGTCACAGAACCGTCTTCGTTTTGGTAGTTTTCAAGAATAGCAGCGACGGTACGTCCGACAGCCAATCCAGAACCGTTCAAAGTGTGAAGGAGTTTTACCTTGCCATCTGCTTCATCACGGTAGCGGATTTGCGCACGGCGAGCTTGGAAATCTTCTGTATTGGAACAGCTTGAGATTTCACGGTAGGTGTTTTGCGCTGGAATCCATACTTCCAAGTCATAAGTCTTGGCAGCTGAGAAGCCCATGTCTCCTGTTGAGAGAGCTACTACACGGTATGGAAGGTTCAGTTTTTGAAGGATATTTTCAGCATTGACAACCATTTTTTCCAATTCATCATATGATTCTTCTGGTTTAGCAAATTTCACCATTTCAACCTTATGGAATTGGTGCAAACGGATCAATCCACGAGTATCACGACCAGCTGAACCAGCTTCTGAACGGAAAGATGGACTCATAGCGGTGAAGTAGATTGGAAGATCTTTCCCATCAAGAATTTCATCGCGGTAGTAGTTTGTCAAAGGAACTTCGGCTGTTGGAATGAGGACATAATTGGTATCGCTAAGTTCAAAAGTGTCTTCCTTGAATTTTGGATACTGACCAGTACCAAACATAGAATCATGGTTGACCATGTAAGGAGGGATGACTTCAGTGTAGCCTTCCTTGCCATGTTCGTCCAACATGAAGTTGTAGATAGCGCGTTCTAAGCGAGCTCCAAGTCCTTTGTAGAAGAGGAAACGAGCACCAGTGACTTTAGCCCCGCGTTCCCAGTCAAGGATATCAAGGTCTTCGCCTAAATCCCAGTGAGCTTTTGGTTCAAAGCCAAATTCGCGAGGTGTTCCCCAACGGCGAACCTCAACGTTGTCATCCTCATCTGCTCCAACAGGGACACTGTCAGCAGGGATGTTTGGAAGAGTAGTGGTGAATTCAGTTAATTTTGCATCGATTTCAGCTAATTCTGTATCCAGAGCTTTGACTTCAGCAGAGAGGGTTTGCATAGCAGCAATCTTATCATCTGCATTTTCCTTGTTGCGTTTAGCTTGTGCGATTTCAGCAGATACAGTGTTACGCTCTGCTTTGAGATTTTCTACTTTGACTAAGATATCTCGACGTTTGGCATCGATTTCTTTCATTTCATTCAAAATAGCTGCATCTACGCCACGTGTTGCCAATTTTTTAGCAACCGCATCAAAGTCTGTACGAATCCGTTTAATATCTAACATAGCTTCTCCTTTAACAAAAAACACACCTGTTAGAGTGTTGGAGTGGCAGAGCCACGGTTCCATCCAACTTCACAGGTGTGCACTTGATTCGATATTGTATTTTAAAGAAACGGTAGAATTTCAATTAAGATTTCTATCTGCTCGCAGCATCCGCAGACTTTCTGAAAGAACCTCTTAACTTACTTATCCGTTTGCGTCTATTATACAAGAAAAGATCCTATTTTGCAAATAGATTTTTAATTTTAGCCGTGATGATTTGGATCAACGTAGGAAGTTTGACAATTTTATCATTTCCTAGATGTTCCCGAGCAATCTTTAAAATTTTTCCAGAGTCTTTTGAAGCAAAGAGAAATTTTGATTCTCTGGTATAGATTTCAAAATGGCGGCTAATTTTACGTCCGGATACATTGGCTCCGATTCGCTCGATTTCTTGCCAGGGAATTTGGATGTAGTCTTCTACATTTGCATCCGCATAAAATTCAAAAGCGGCATTCCCGACTAGGATTTTTCCAACCTTTCCCCCCACTCCAAGGTAAGAAACCCCTGTAGTATGGAATTCAACGGTTTTATTCAATGATTGAGCCATGAGATCCTCCTGTATTGCTGTTCACTCCATTATATCATAATAAAAAGAAGGCCGAAACCTTCTTTTTAGTTGATCTTTGCTTACATCAAGCCAGCAACGTGTGCTAATACACCGATTACAAAGAGAGCGATGATGATAGTGATTGGAGATACTTTTTTCTTCAACAACCACATACAAGCAAAAGTAAGAAGTAATCCCATCAAACCAGGAATCAATGAATCCAAGTTTTGTTGGAAAGTTGTAACTTTTTCAGGTGTTTGAGATAGGCCTGAACCAACTTGAGCGAAGGCTTCTTGAATTCCTTTGAAACCTTCAGGAAGTTTATCCCAATGGATATAAGCTTTGTCGTCTAATTTGACAGAAGAAACATTGAAGACGAATTTAATAGATACCCAACGTTCTACCAAGACAGCGAGGATGAACATCCCAAGGATAGAAGCCCCTTTAGTGATGTCTTGCAAGATCCCACCAGACATATCTTTGGTAATTTCAGAACCTGCTTTGTAGCCAAGTTCTTGCGTGTACCACAAGAAGGCCATACGAATCGCATTCCATGCGATAAAGAAGATGAGTGGGCCAAGGATGTTACCAGACGCAGCAAGTGATGCACCAAGGGCACCAAGGATAGGACGTACTGTAAACCAGAAAACTGGATCTCCGATACCCGCCAAAGGACCCATCATACCAATTTTAACCCCTTGGATGGCAGCATCATCAATCGCAGCACCGTTTGCTCTTTCTTCTTCAAGAGCAAGGGTTACCCCGATGATAGGAGCGGCAACGTATGGGTGAGTGTTGAAGAATTCCATGTGACGTTCAAGAGCAGCCGCTTGGTCTTCTTTCTTCGTGTAGAGTTTTTTGATAGCTGGGATCAATGAGTAAGCCCAACCCAAGTTTTGCATCCGTTCATAGTTCCAAGAACCTTGCAAGAAGGTTGAACGCCACCAAACTTTTTGACGATCTGATTTAGATAATTGTAATTTTTCAGTCATGATAGTGTCACACCTTTCTTAATAGTCTTCGAGAATGTCGCCGATTGGATCGTTAGAAGTAGCGGCACCGCCACCTCCATTGCCACCTTTCTTAGAAAGAGTAAGGTAGATTAAGGCAAGAGCAACACCGATTGCTCCAAGAGCGATCAAGGTCAATTGGCTAACAGCTGCAAGAGCAAAACCGATGGCAAAGAATGGCCATACTTCACGGCTCGCCATCATGTTGATAACCATGGCATAACCAACGGCTACAACCATACCACCACCGATTTGCATTCCATCAGAGAGCCATTTTGGCATTGCTTCAAGAGCAGTTTTGACAGTTTCAGCAGGAATCATCAACAAGAGGGCTGCAGGAATAGCGATACGAAGACCTTGAAGAAGAAGGGCCACAAAGTGAGCGCGTTCTACACCTTTGATATCCCCTTTTTTAGCAGCAGCATCGGCAGTGTGGACCAAACCAACAGAAAGGGTACGGACGATCATGGTCAAGAAAAGACCAGCAACTGCAAGTGGAATAGCGACACCTTGAGCGACAGCGATTCCTTTTGTACTGAAGTCTCCCCCAAGTACCATGATGATGGCAGCAGCGACAGATGCAAGGGCAGCATCGGGCGCAACTGCGGCACCAATGTTTGCCCAGCCAAGTGCAATAAATTGAAGTGAACCACCAAGCATAATGCCAGCAGTCAAATTACCTGTTACCAAACCGATTAAGGTACAAGCAACAAGGGGTTGGTGGAATTGGAATTGGTCAAGGATACCTTCAAGACCCGCTGAGAAGGCAACAACGACCACTAATACCATAGAAATAATAGACATGTTTAAAATCCTTTCGTAAGTAATCGATTATTGAACGTTAGCTTTGTTAATTAAGTCAAACAAATCTTTCTTAGAGTCATTTGGCACTTTACGGACGTCAAATTCAACTCCAAGATCACGCATTTTTTCAAATGTAGCCACGTCATCTTTATCCATTGACAACACATTGTTAACCATGGTTTTACCAGTTGAGTGGGCCATTGAACCAACGTTCAAGGTTTTAATCGGAACACCACCTTCGATGGCGCGAAGAGCATCTTGAGGTGTTTCAAATAAGATCAAAGCATGGGTATTTCCAAAACGTGGATCTTTTGCAACGTCGATCAATTTTTGAATTGGGACAACGTTTGCTTTCACACCATTTGGTGCCGCTTGCTTGATCAATTCCTTACGGAGTTCATCTTTGGCAACAGAATCTGAAGCAACAATGATCCGATCGGCTTTTGAATCAGGTGTCCAAGCAGTTGCGACTTGTCCATGAAGAAGACGTGTATCTAAGCGGGCAAGGTTAATCTTGAGTTTTCCATCTCCGATGACTGTTCCTTCCGGAATCGCAGCTTGGGCTACAGGAGCAGCAGCGGCTGGACTAGCTTCTTCGACAGGATTCAATTCTTCTGGAAGGGCTTTGACACCGTCTTTAGCTTCCTTGATGATGTTTGCAGCGACTTGATCAACGCCGGCATTTGCATCCATCAGACGTTCTGTATAAGCTTGAATCAACATCGGAAGGTTCAATCCTGTGATGATCGCAAATTTACGATCTGGATTTTCTCCCATGACGCGACTTGCTTGGTTAAATGGAGAACCACTCCAAAGGTCAGCCAAAACCAAGACTTCATCTTCTGCATCAAATGCGGCAACAGCTGCATTGAATTTAGCATAGAGATCATCCGGGCCTTCACTTGGCATGAACGTAACCACTTGAACTTTCTCTTGATCCCCAAAGATCATCGAGCCGGATTGGTGGATTCCAGCTGCAAATTCACCGTGGCTAGCAATAATGATACCAATACTCATTATTGACATTCCTCCTTATAAAATTTGTTTGACTTTCAGTTTAAGAAAACTTTAAGCTACTTTATTATAAATCGTTTCCACACTTAAGTCAATTTTTCTATCAAAATCTCGATGTAAAAACATCAATTTATTATATTAAATTATAGTTGGATAGAAAAAGAATGCTTTTGGATAGATCTTTTTTATTACTTGTTGATGCTTAAAAAATCAATGATAGATATGTTTTATAGGATTTTTTTCTTAATAAAAAAATTCCGACAATCAAGCAATATTCTCAAAAACAAAAATAAATATATAACAAATTGTAAATTAGAGTGATTGAGAGTACTCAAAAAAAGACCAGCCCAACTGGGCTAGTCCTGTAGGTTTAGTAGTTTAGTTTGTAAAGTCAAGCACCATACG
Source organism: uncultured Streptococcus sp. (assembly GCA_934215455.1). Classification (GTDB taxonomy): domain Bacteria; phylum Bacillota; class Bacilli; order Lactobacillales; family Streptococcaceae; genus Streptococcus. Next base: position 15,516 of record CAKPZX010000016.1, on the reverse strand, counting down.
TCCTTGAATGGTTCCGGCTTCCATTTCGTCAAAGACTTTGACAGCATCTTCTACTGGACGTTTTTGAACGACTGGGACTACCAAGCCCTCTGCACCAAATTGGAAAGCTTCTTCCAAGTCTTTACGAGTTCCTACAAGAGAACCAATGACTTGGATACCATCTAATACCGTTTTCACAATGCTGAGGTCCATCATTTCAGAAGGAAGACCAACTGCGATCACGCGGCCACCTGCACGAACAGAATCTACTGCTTGGTTGAAAGCTACTTTAGAAACAGCTGTTACGACAGCAGAGTGAGCTCCACCATTTGTTTTTTCTTTGATCAATCCTGGGACATCTTCAACTTCGCGACCGTTGATGACAAAGTCTGCACCAACTTCTTTTGCCAATTCTAGTTTATCATTGTTGATATCGACAGCGATGACATGTGCGTTGAAGACTTTCTTAGCATATTGAACAGCCAAGTTTCCTAGTCCACCAGCTCCATAGATAACGATCCATTGTCCTGGTTCAGCTTTGGCTTCTTTGATAGCTTTGTAAGTTGTAACACCTGCACACGTAATAGAAGAAGCTTGGGCTGGATCTAATCCTTCCGGAACTTTCACTGCGTAATCTGCAGTAACGATACACTGTTCAGCCATTCCTCCATCAACAGAGTAGCCAGCATTTTTTACAGTACGACAAAGGGTTTCACGACCAGTTGTACAGTATTCACAAGTTCCACATCCTTCGAAGAACCATGCGACACTGACACGATCCCCAACTTTTAGGCTCTTGACATCTGGAGCAACTTTTTTAACAATACCGATTCCTTCGTGTCCAAGAACACGGCCTGGAACTTTACCAAAGTCTCCGTGAGCAACGTGCAAGTCAGTGTGGCAGACACCACAGTATTCGATTTGAACAAGAGCTTCCCCTGTTTCAAGTGGACGCATGTCTTTGTTTGCAACGATTTCAACACCAGTACCTTCTGGATTAACAACAACAGCTTTCATTTTGTTCCTCCTTAAGTGAACGAGAAGCGGTTTAGAAATTTTGAAAGCGCTTCTTTAATAACTATGTTAATAATATCACAAACTAGATGACAAAGCAATGAAAAAAATGGAAAAATAGGGAGGTATTGATTAACCGATTAAGGATTTAGGGTAGAAAAAGACATGAGGGGATAACTCATGTCTGTTCCTATTATAAGAATAATTGAATTAATTGGCGCGCGACACCATCTTCGTTATTCGTGAAATCTGTGACGGAGTCTGCATAAGGGAGAAGGACGGAGCTAGCATTTTTCATGGCGTATCCATGACCAGCGAGAGCTAGCATGTCGGTATCGTTGTGCTCGTCTCCAAAGGCAATCAAATCCTTCTGATCCATATTGAGTTTATCTAGAAGGTAGGTCAGAGCGGATGCTTTGGTTACATTTTTGGGATTGCATTCCAGAATATTTAAGGGACCACCCCAAGTATTGATTGACAGATTGTAGTCATAATGCCGATTCATTTCATCTGCCAGAGCATATTTGTCTTCCGCTTTCGTTTGAAAGAGGATACAGTTTGGGTCGCTCGTTACCCGTTCGGGATTGAATTGATTTTCTGGTTGGAAAGCCTCAATACCGAATAATTTAGGGTCTGCGACGTGCTCATTTGGATCGGTAATAAAGAATTTATTGCGGTATTCGCCAGCTATAAAGTCCGCTTGGATGGTGTCTCGGTTAGCGACCATATCTAGCAGGTATTTTTTATCTAAAGTCAAACATTGTTCATCCGCCCATTTTTTCTCAGGTAGATGCGTAAGGGAGCCGTTAAAATTGATCATCGGAGTATCTAGCTCTAGTTGTTTGTAATAGGTATGTGCCATACGGTAGGGGCGTCCTGTTGTAATAATGACTTTATGGCCAAGAGCACTAATTTTTTTAATCGTATCAATGGTAAAGTCGCTCAATTTGCTTTCGGAATTTAAGAGAGTGCCGTCTAGATCTAGAGCGATCATCTTTTTATGCATATTTCAGTTCCTTTCGAGAAGAATGAGACCATTATATCAGAAAAATCGGAAAAGCGCTCAAAAATCGGGAAGAGAAGTAGGATTTCTTGAAAGGCGAAAGATCTTTTGGTAGAATAGAAATAACGTTCGCAAATTGATTGGGAGCGAGAATGATGAAAAAGGAGTTTATTCTGAAATGGATAAGTTTTTTAAACTTTCAGAACATGGAACCACTGTTCGAACAGAGGTTCTTGCTGGTTTGACAACCTTTTTTGCGATGAGTTATATCCTCTTCGTAAACCCTCAAATGTTGTCACAAACAGGTATGCCAGCTCAAGGAGTCTTCCTTGCAACGATTATTGGATCCGTTGTCGGGACCTTGATGATGGCTTTTTATGCCAATTTACCTTATGCACAAGCACCTGGGATGGGCTTGAATGCCTTCTTTACCTTTACAGTTGTATTTGGTATGGGCTACTCATGGCAGGAAGCTTTGGGAATGGTCTTCATTTGTGGTGTGATTTCATTGATTATCACATTGACAAAAGTTCGGAAGATGATCATCGAATCGATTCCGACTGCTCTTCGCTCTGCTATTTCAGCGGGGATCGGGATTTTCTTGGCCTATGTTGGGATTAAGAATGCAGGATTTTTAAAATTCACGATTGACCCTCATACCTATACAGTGGTCGGGGAAGGAGCAGATAAGGCGAATGCAACGATCTCAGCCAATGCATCTGCTGTTCCTGGATTGGTTGATTTTAACAATCCGGCTGTCCTCTTGGCTCTTGTTGGTCTTGCGATTACTATTTTCTTTGTTGTCAAAGGGATTAAGGGAGGGATTATCCTTTCTATCTTAGTAACGACTGTGCTTGGAATTCTCATCCATGTGGTTGATATCACTAAAATTGACTTTGCAAGTAACCATCTAGGAGCTGCCTTTAATGATTTAGGCACGATCTTTGGTCAAGCTTTGGGATCGAAAGGATTGGGTTCTTTGATTTCCAATACGTCTCGTTTGCCTGAGACCTTAATGGCCATCTTAGCCTTCTCCTTGACGGATATTTTTGATACAATCGGAACGTTAATCGGTACGGGTGAAAAAGTTGGGATTGTTGCGACAAATGGGGAAAACCATCAATCAGCGAAATTAGATAAGGCCCTCTATTCAGACCTTGTAGCGACTTCAGTCGGTGCTATTGCAGGAACTTCAAACGTAACGACTTATGTTGAATCTGCAGCTGGTATTGGAGCTGGTGGACGCACTGGTCTGACAGCCTTGGTTGTAGCGATCTGTTTTGCTATTTCAAGTCTCTTTAGTCCTTTGTTGGCGATTGTACCGACCGCTGCTACAGCTCCAATTTTGATTGTTGTTGGGATCATGATGTTGGGTGGCTTGAAAAATATCCATTGGGAAGATATGTCAGAAGCAGTTCCTGCCTTCTTCACCTCTATCTTTATGGGCTTCAGCTACTCGATTACACAAGGGATCGCTGCTGGATTTATCACCTATAGCTTGGTGAAAGTGGTTAAAGGAGAAGCCAAAGAAGTGCACAGCATGATTTGGATTTTAGATGTTCTCTTTATTTTAAATTACGTTAGCATGGCCTTGAATTAAGTATCAGGAAAGTGCCAAAAAGGAATGGGAGTTGTCTCCCATTCCTTTTTAGATGGATTGAGGAAATTAATGGGAGAGTTTCCTGTTTTCTTTGATTTCTTTTTCTCAAAAACAAACCGGAGTCGAACAATTTCTAAAAGAAAGAGCAGATTTTTAAAAAGTTTGGTATAATAGAGAAATGATTAGTCACAATGAAACGGAGCTGATCGCTCTAGGAAAACAGCTAGGAAAACTCTTAGAAAAGCAAGACGTGATCATCTTATCAGGTGATCTAGGAGCAGGAAAAACGACCTTTACCAAAGGAATTGCAAAGGGGTTAGGGATTGATCAGATGATTAAAAGCCCGACCTATACCATTGTTCGTGAATACGAAGGTCGTTTGCCTTTATACCATTTGGATGTTTACCGGATTGGGAATGATCCAGATTCTATTGATTTAGATGATTTTCTATTTGGAGATGGTGCTACCATTATTGAATGGGGAGAGCTGATTGAGCCGAGTCTCTCGGATGCTTATCTTAAAATTTTTATCCGAAAATTAGAAGATGGGCGAGAGTTAGCTTTTGAAGCTCATGGAGCGCGTGCAGAAGTTTTGCTGGCATCCTTTGAGCAGGTGGAAAAAACCGATGACTAAGGAAAAGGAAGTAACAGTAGAAATTCGGCAAGCTGACAGTGCAGACGCGGCTCTTGTCGTTGATTTCTTAAATCGAGTCGGGAAAGAGTCAGATTACATGACGCTAGATGAAGCAGGGATTGGTATGTCTCCAGCAGACATGGAGCAATTTCTAATGGTGCAAGAGATGGCGGAAAACCGGATTTGCCTCTTGCTATTTCTAGATCAGGAACTGGCAGCTTTGTTAAATATCACTGCAGCCCCTCAACGGTCCATTCAGCATATTGGTGATGTCTTTATTGTGGTTCAAAAAGCTTATTGGAATCAAGGACTTGGACAGATCTTGTTGGAAGAAGGAATTGAGTGGGCGCACTCGACCGGTGTTCTTAGGAAACTAGTCTTGAATGTCCAAGTGCGCAATGAACGGGCGGTTCATCTGTATAAAAAGTTAGGTTTTGAGATCGAAGGTTGCCAAGCTCGTGGAGCTTGTTCAGCTGAAGGAGAATTCTTAGATGTTTACCTTATGGGGAAACTGATAGATTAGAGAGAGATTCTATATGGTTAAAAAAATTATTTTGATGTTTTTGAGCTTATTGACGGTAACAGTGATTGGGATCGGGGCCTATGGCCTCACTATCCTCAATCAAACAACAGGGACCCTCAGTAAGACTTATAAGGGTTTTGGGAATGAGACCAATGTCATTGCAGAAAACAAGCCAATGACCATCCTTTTGATGGGGGTTGATACAGGTAGTGGTTCTCGGGAAGATCCTTGGGCCGGAAATAGTGATACCATGATTTTGGTGACTGTTAATCCTCAAACAAAAGAAACAACCATGACAAGTTTGGAAAGAGATATCCTAACCAATATTACTTCAGATGGCGAAACGGTCCAAGCGAAATTGAATTCGGCTTATGCTCAAGGTGGTGCCAAGTTAGCCATTAAGACCATTCAAGATCTTTTGAATATCCATATTGACCGCTATGTCATGATCAATATGAAGGGATTGGTTCAATTAGTGGATAAGGTTGGTGGTATCACGGTTAACAATCCATTTGACTTCGATATCTCGATCGAGGAAAATGAGCCAGAATATACGGCTAAGATCGCACCAGGACGTCAGGAGATTAATGGGGACCAAGCTCTCGTTTATTCACGCATGCGCTACCAAGACCCAGAAGGAGACTACGGACGTCAAAAACGCCAACGTGAAGTGATCAAAAAGATTGTTGAGAAAGTTTTAAGCCTCAATAGTTTGAGTCACTACAAAGGAATCATTGAGTCTGTTAGTGACAATATGCAAACCAACATTTCACTTGATAGCAACAGTCTTCTTCAATTGCTAGGATATAAAGATGCCCTTTCAACGATTCATCAGTACCAGCTGAAAGGAGAAGATGCCACCTTAGCAGATGGCGGAAGTTATCAGATTGTCACTTCAAAACATCTCTTGAAAATTCAAAATATCATCCGCAAAGCTTTGGGACTAAAAGAAATCAAAACATTGAAAACCAATGCTTACCTATTAGATGGAGATGAAGAGTTGAAGAATACTTCTTCTCAAAATGATACGCCAGCGGCATCATCTGAGGAAGCACCTGTTTACCAAGAGTTTAACCAACTACCAGTTGTACCTTCTACTCAGGATACGGGAGTGGTGACGCCTCAAAGTTCTGTTGCACCAGTGACACCAGTTGCTCCTGCAGCTACAGAGTCGAGCAGTGTGACACCTACGGTACCTTCAGAATAAGAAAAAAACGATTGAGTTTTCTCAATCGTTTTTACTTGGTTGCCAGATGTCTTGAATTTCTTTTAGAGAGGCTGATGCTTGTTGACTAAATAGTTTGGTCTTGTATTGGAAATCCGTTACCAATTCTTGAAGATTGGTCTTTTGGTCTTGGATAATATCCAGATTGCGTTGGATTTTTGCTAGGTTATCTTGAATTCCCTTGACCAATTGGCTGGATTCAGTCACCTCTGTTTTGATTTCTTTGCGGTTTTTTACTAGGTGGTAGCTAATGCTAGCTCCTGTTGCAAACCAAAAGAGATTTTTGAGTTTCATATGGCCTCCTTTTTAACTGTTTTTGATGGTTTCTGCGAGAACTGCTAGTTGTTCAAAATTAGGCTCGTGTTCAGTAAAAGAAATGGCAAGCTCATCTTGATCGGAATAGCGAGGGATAATGTGGACATGTGTGTGAAAAACGGTTTGTCCAGAAACTTCTTCCATGTTGCTGATGATATTCATTCCCTTAGCTTGGGTAGCAGCTTCTACTTTTTTTGCAACTTTAGAGACACGTGCAAACAGTTGAGCTGTGGCGGTTTCGTCCATCTCTAATAGATTGCGAGCATGTTTTTTTGGAACGACTAACGTATGACCGGGTGTAACCTGAGAGATGTCCAAAAATGCGAGGACTTCCTCGTCCTCATAAACTTTGGATGAAGGAATGTCGCCAGCTATAATCTTACAAAAAATACAATCGTCAACCATAAATACACCTCATTTAGACTAAATTTTGTTATAATATAAGAACATTATACCAGAAATCGGAGAAAATATGTTAGAAATCAACAAGTTGACAGGGGGCTATGTCAACATCCCTGTCCTGAAAGAGGTGAGTTTTTCAGTTCCGGATGGCCAACTGATTGGTTTGATTGGACTAAATGGAGCTGGGAAGTCAACCACGATTAATGAAATTATTGGTCTTTTGCATCCTTATGCTGGGGAAGTACGGATTGACGGCTTGAGTCTTCCAGAAGCTCCAACAGACTATCGTAAAAAAATCGGCTATATTCCAGAAACTCCTAGTCTATATGAAGAATTAACCTTGAGAGAGCATATCGAAACTGTAGCTATGGCCTATGATTTAGATATGGATCAGGTCATGGTGCGCGTCCAGCCTTTATTGGAACGATTCCGTTTGGCTGAAAAATTAGATTGGTTCCCGACCCAGTTTTCAAAAGGGATGAAGCAAAAGGTCATGATTATTTGCGCCTATGCAGTGGACCCAAGTCTTTATATTGTCGATGAACCCTTTTTGGGATTGGATCCTGTTGCGATTGCAGATTTGATTCAGTTATTGGCCGATGAGAAAGCAAAAGGAAAATCGATTTTGATGAGTACCCACGTTCTGGATTCGGCTGAAAAGATGTGTGATGGTTTTGTGATCCTCCATAAGGGTCAGATCCGAGCAAAAGGGACCTTAGATGAGTTGCGTTCAACTTTTGGAGATGAGAAAGCAAGTCTAAATGATATCTACATGACCTTGACAGAAGAGGAAACAGCATGAAAGAGTTGATGAAAAAACGGCAACAAACGTTTCGAACTCAATGTGTAAAATATAGCCGCTATGTTCTCAATGATCATTTCGTCCTCTTTATGCTGATTTTCATAGGATTTCTGGCGGTTCAATACAGCCAATTCTTGCAAGATCTACCCAAAGATACAAGCCTGATCCGCTGGAGTCTCTTGATTGGTTTGCTCCTCTTGGTTCCGATAGGCTCTATTGCGACTTACTTAGAGAAGCCCGATGCCTTATTTCTTTTAGTAAAGGAAGAGGAAGTGAAACGTTATATCAAAGGGCAGGCCAAGAAGTCTTTTGTGTTTTGGTTTTTGATTCAAAGTTTTGTCCTTTTATTATTTGTGCCTCTTCTTCTGGCAACGGGGCTGGATAAACTTGCTATTGTAGCTTATATCCTTGTCTTAGGGGTGGCTAAAGGGGCTGTTTTTAGCTGGAAGGAAGCGCGCTTCTACCAGGATGGAAATTTAAATTGGTCCTTGGCCATTGCTCGTGAGAATGCAAGGAAACAATTGATCCTTCGTTTCTTTGCCTTGTTTACAACGGTGAAGGGCATTACCAACAGTGTCAAAAGAAGAGCTTACTTGGATGGTTTCTTAGGGTTTCTTCCCAAAACACATGGGAATACTTGGCTTTACTTATATATGCGCTCCTTCTTACGGAATGGAGATCTTTTCTCTATGACTCTACGACTCTTGGCTCTTTCCATTCTTGCTATCATCTTTATTCCCCAGCCTCTCGTAGTGATTGCCCTTGTAGCCTTGCTCAATTACTTGGTTATTTTTCAATTACTGGGGCTTTACAGTGCTTTTGATTACCAACCGTTGACCCTCCTTTTCCCGATGAAAAAGGGCAGTAAAAAGGCAGGGTTGAACAAAACGATTCAGCTGGTCATGGGGATGATAACGGTGATAGAAGGGGGAATTGGCCTGGTCTTTATTTCGGATAAAGTCCTGTTGTTAGGCTTATTGGCTTATACAGTTGCTTTAATCCTACTCTATCTTCCATTTAAGATGGCGCGCTTGGTTGACGAAAGTCGTTAAAATTAGTAAAATAGATTGGAAACTTTTTACGGAGGAAAAGATGGACTCGAATGAAAAAGAGCTAAGCCTCACCCCAATTCCTGGGAAGAGTGGGAAGGCCTACATGGGGACCTACCCAGATGGTGGGCGCGTTTTTGTAAAAATGAATACGACCCCAATCCTTGCGGGTCTAGCAAAAGAACAGATTGCTCCTCAATTGTTATGGAGTCGACGCTTGCCAGATGGAAATGTGATGAGTGCCCAAGAATGGTTGAATGGGGAAATTCTCACGCCAAATGGGATGTCGAAAAAACAAGTCGTCAATATTTTAACGAGATTGCACCGTTCTAGACCTTTGATGACCCAATTGAAAAAACTTGGCTATCCTGTGGAATCTCCATTAGAATTGCTCAATTCTTGGAGCAATCGGTTGCCAATTGCCCTACGTCAGAACCACTATATCCAATCAGTCGTAAAGAATTTACGTAAGACAGTGCCTGCCTTTCGGGAGGATTATGCGACGATCGTCCACGGAGATGTCCGTCATAGTAACTGGATTGAGACAGAGAGTGGCTTGATTTATCTTGTCGATTGGGACTCTGTTCGTTTGACAGACCGGATGTTGGATGTGGCGCATATCTTGAGTCACTATATCCCAGATTCTAATTGGCGCGATTGGTTAGGCTATTATGGCTACAAGTACAATCAAAAAGTATTTGATAAACTCTATTGGTTTGGTCAATACTCTTTCTTGTGCCAAATTGCTAAATACTATGAAAATAATGATTTAGAAAATGTCAATCGCGAGATCTATGCTCTGCGCAATTTCCGGTTGAAATATGGAAAGGAAATATGAGAGTTAGAAATCGCAAGGGAGCGACTGAATTATTAGAAGCGAACCCGCAATATGTGGTCCTAAATCCAGAAGATGCCAAGGGAAAGTGGCATGAGATTTTTGGGAATGACCATCCTATTCATATCGAAGTGGGTAGCGGAAAAGGAGCCTTTATTACTGGGATGGCCAAGGCCAATCCAGAGATCAACTACATCGGAATTGATATTCAAAAATCGGTCTTGAGTTATGCTTTAGATAAGGTCTTAGAAGCTGATGTTCCTAACATTAAATTGCTTTGGGTAGACGGAGATAGCTTGACCAACTATTTTGAAGATGGAGAAATCGATCGACTCTATCTGAATTTTTCAGATCCTTGGCCTAAGAAACGTCATGAGAAGCGTCGCTTGACTTACAAGACTTTCTTGGATACCTTCAAGCAAATTCTTCCAGAACATGGGGAGATTCACTTTAAAACAGATAATCGAGGTCTGTTTGAATACAGTTTGGTGAGCTTTTCACAGTATGGTATGACTTTGAAGGGAGTCTGGCTAGACCTTCATGCTAGTGATTTTGAGGGGAATGTCATGACGGAATATGAGAAGAAGTTCTCCAGTAAAGGCCAGGTCATTTACCGTGTAGAAGCACAGTTTTAGCATATTCCTTGCAATCATTGGGGAATCGTGTTATAATACATTAAATGAATAGAAAAGGAGAGGCGGGGAAATATCTTCGCCTCTTATCTATGAGGAGGTGGCAACCATCGCAACGATTGTTGACTTAGTAACAGAAGTGATTCAGCCTGCCATCAAGGAACCATTTGAATTGGTCGATGTTGAATATGGCAAAATGGGTGGTGACTACGTCTTAAGCATTTTCGTAGACAAACCAGAAGGAATCACACTGAATGATACAGCGGATTTGACAGAAATCATTAGCCCACTATTGGATCAAATCAAACCAGATCCATTTCCAGAACAGTACTTTTTAGAAGTTACCAGTCCTGGCTTGGAGAGACCTTTGAAAACCAAGGAAGCACTCGAGGGAGCTGTTGGCAAGTATGTCAATATCAGCTTGTATAAGGCTGTTGAAAAGCAAAAGGTCTTTGAGGGGAACTTGGTAGGTTTTGAAGAGGATGTTTTGACCATTGAGTATATGGATAAAACACGAAAGAAAACTGTAGAAATTCCTTATAACCTTGTGTCCAAAGCAAGGTTGGCTGTAAAGTTGTAACAGAATGAAAGAAAGGATGCCTTTATAGTAGAGGCAAGAAAAACATGAGTAAAGAAATGCTAGAAGCCTTCCGCATTTTGGAAGAAGACAAAGGGATCAAAAAAGAAGATATCATCGAAGCCGTCACAGAATCATTGCGTTCAGCTTATCGCCGTCGTTATGGACAATCAGAAAGTGCAGCGATTGAATTCAATGAAAAAACTGGAGATTTCCGTGTTTATACGGTTCGTGAAGTGGTGGATGAAGTCTTTGATAGCCGTTTAGAAATCAGCTTGAAGGATGCTTTAGCCATTAGCTCTGCTTATGAGTTAGGGGACAAGATCAAGTTTGAAGAAGCACCAGCTGAATTTGGTCGTGTAGCAGCTCAATCTGCCAAACAAACGATCATGGAAAAAATGCGTAAGCAAACGCGCACCATCACCTATAACACTTATAAAGAACATGAAAATGAAATCATGAGTGGAACGGTGGAGCGCTTTGACAATCGATTTATCTATGTCAATCTTGGTTCGATCGAAGCACAATTGTCTAAGCAAGACCAGATTCCAGGAGAAGTGTTCCAATCTCATGATCGAATTGAAGTCTTTGTCTACAAGGTAGAAGATAATCCACGTGGTGTCAATGTCTTTGTTAGCCGAAGCCACCCTGAAATGATCAAACGTTTGATGGAACAAGAAATTCCTGAAGTCTATGATGGAACTGTTGAGATTATGAGTGTAGCGCGTGAAGCTGGAGATCGTACAAAAGTTGCGGTTCGTAGCCATAATCCAAACGTAGATGCGATTGGGACTATCGTTGGTCGTGGTGGATCGAATATTAAAAAGATTACCAGCAAGTTCCACCCAGCTCGATACGATCAGAAATTAGACCGTATGGTTCCGACAGAAGAAAATATCGATGTCATCGAATGGGTTCCAGATCCAGCTGAATTTATCTACAATGCGATCGCTCCTGCAGAAGTGGACCAAGTTATTTTTGATGATGAAGATAGCAAACATGCTCTCGTTGTGGTCCCAGACAACAAATTATCTCTTGCCATTGGTCGTCGTGGTCAAAACGTTCGTTTAGCAGCTCATTTGACTGGTTACCGCATCGATATCAAATCTGCTAGTGAGTTTGAAGAAATGGAAGCAGCTCAAGAAACTTTTGAAGACCAAGTAGAAAGTGGCGAAGAGCAAGTCGATTAAGAGAGGGAGGGAACATGGTAAAAACAAGAAAAATCCCTTTAAGAAAATCTGTCGTTTCAAATGAAATTATTGATAAGCGCGATTTGCTCCGCATTGTCAAAAATAAAGAAGGACAAGTCTTTATCGATCCAACTGGCAAAGCCAATGGTCGAGGTGCTTACATCAAGCTAGACAATGAAGAAGCGGCACTTGCTAAGAAAAAGAAAGTTTTTAATCGTAGCTTTAATATGGAAGTGGAAGAAGCTTTCTATGATGAATTGATCGCTTATGTAGATCATAAGGTGAAGAGAAGAGAGTTAGGCCTTGAATAAGCAAAAGATAAGTAATTTGTTGGGCTTGGCGCAAAGAGCAGGAAAACTCATTTCTGGAGAAGAACTCGTGATCAAAGCCATCCAGGAAGAAAAAGCACAATTAGTTTTTCTGGCAAATGATGCAGCTAGTAACCTGACAAAAAAGGTGACAGATAAGGGTCACTATTATGAGGTTCAAGTATCTACCGTGTTTTCAACACTAGAATTAAGCACTGCAATTGGACGTGCCCGTAAGGTCGTCGCTGTTGTAGATGCTGGATTTTCAAAGAAAATGAGGTCTCTTATGGAATAGAAGAGGAGGACAGCAATTGTCTAAGAAAAGATTATACGAAATTGCCAAAGAATTGGGCAAGGAAAGTAAAGAAGTCGTCACTCGTGCGAAAGAATTAGGTTTTGACGTCAAGAGTCATGCATCTAGTGTCGATACTGATGTTGCTGAAAAGTTGATCAAGAGCTTTGCAGCGAAAAAAGAAACAGTCGAAAAGAAAGTAGCAGAAGTGGCTGCCAAGGCAACGGCTGTCGCAGCGAAAAAAGAAGCAGCGCCCGTCAAAAAAGAAGGAGCAACTGAGACAAAATCAGTAACGCCAGCTGCTAAACCAAAGAGTCGTAACTTTAAAGCGGAACGAGAAGCGCGTGCAAAAGAACAGGCTGAACGTAGGAAACAACAAGACAATCGTCCAAAACGTGATCGCAAAGACAATCAGCGTCATGGTGACAACCGAAATCAACGACCACAAGAGCGAAAAGAACAACGAAATCAAGGTTCTGATCGTCGCAATAACAGACCGGATCAAAGACGTGGTGAACAACCCCAAGTAGCACCAAAAGTTGATTTCAAAGCGCGTGCAGCAGCACTGAAAGCTGAACAAAATGCTGAGTACGCACGTGGAAGTGAAGATCGCTACAAACAACAAGCTGCAAAAGCAGAACAAGAACGTCAACAGCGCCGGAAACGGGTAGAAGCACCAGAAGTGAAAGCACCGGTACAGGAGCCAGCTGTTGAGAACCGTACAAAACCAGCTGTTGCTGCTGCTCCAGCTCAAGTCGATACACGTCGGAAGAAACAAGCGCGACCAGATAAGAAACGCGATGATTTTGATCGTGAAGAAGATGGTCCAAGAAAACAACAAAGGAATCGAAATAGTCAAAATCAAGTGAGAAATCAGAGAAATAGTAACTGGAATAACAATAAGAAAAATAAAAAAGGAAAGAACAACCGTAATGATGCTCCAAAACCAGTAACAGAGCGTAAATTCCATGAATTACCAAGTGAATTTGAGTATACGGATGGAATGACGGTTGCAGAAATCGCAAAACGCATCAAGCGTGAACCGGCTGAAATCGTCAAGAAACTCTTTATGATGGGAGTCATGGCGACTCAAAACCAATCGCTGGATGGAGATACGATTGAACTCTTGATGGTGGATTATGGAATTGAAGCCAAGAAAAAGGTTGAAGTGGACAATGCCGATATCGAACGCTTCTTCGTTGAAGATGGTTATTTGAATCCAGATAAGTTGGTAGAGCGTCCACCAGTTGTCACCATCATGGGACACGTTGACCACGGTAAAACTACCCTTTTGGATACCCTTCGTAATTCACGTGTAGCAACAGGTGAAGCGGGAGGAATCACCCAGCACATCGGTGCCTACCAAATCGTGGAAAATGGTAAGAAGATTACCTTCTTGGATACACCTGGACACGCGGCCTTTACTTCTATGCGGGCGCGTGGTGCATCTGTTACCGATATTACCATCTTGGTTGTAGCAGCAGATGACGGGGTGATGCCACAGACTATCGAGGCCATCAACCACTCAAAAGCTGCTAATGTTCCAATCATTGTGGCCATCAACAAGATCGATAAACCAGGAGCTAATCCAGAGCGTGTCATTGGTGAATTGGCAGAGCATGGAGTTATGTCAACTGCCTGGGGTGGAGATTCTGAGTTTGTAGAAATCTCAGCTAAGTTCAACCAAAATATCGATGAACTCTTGGAAACGGTCCTTCTTGTAGCTGAAATCCAAGAACTCAAAGCAGATCCAACTGTTCGTGCCATCGGTACTGTTATCGAAGCGCGCTTGGATAAAGGAAAAGGTGCGGTAGCAACCCTCCTTGTTCAACAAGGTACCTTGAATGTTCAAGACCCAATCGTTGTCGGAAATACCTTTGGACGTGTCCGTGCCATGACCAATGACCTTGGACGTCGTGTGAAGGTTGCAGGACCATCTACTCCGGTTTCTATCACTGGTTTGAACGAAGCGCCAATGGCGGGTGACCACTTCGCGGTTTACGAAGATGAAAAATCTGCGCGTGCGGCGGGTGAAGAACGTGCCAAACGTGCTCTTATGAAACAACGTCAAGCAACCAACCGTGTCAGCCTTGAAAATCTCTTTGATACCTTGAAGGCTGGGGAAGTGAAATCTGTTAATGTCATCATTAAAGCCGATGTACAAGGTTCGGTTGAAGCTCTTTCTGCTTCCCTTCAAAAGATTGAAGTAGAAGGTGTGAAAGTGACCATCGTTCACTCAGCAGTTGGTGCGATCAACGAATCAGACGTGACCCTTGCAGAAGCTTCAAATGCCTTCATCATCGGATTTAACGTCCGTCCTACTCCACAAGCACGTCAACAAGCTGAAGCTGACGAGGTGGAAATCCGTCTTCACTCAATCATCTACAAAGTGATTGAAGAAATGGAAGATGCGATGAAGGGAATGTTGGATCCTGAATTCGAAGAGAAAGTGATCGGGGAAGCAGTTATTCGTGAAACCTTTAAAGTCTCTAAAGTGGGTACCATCGGTGGATTTATGGTCCTCAGTGGTAAGGTTACACGTGATTCCAAAGTCCGTGTCATTCGTGACGGTGTCGTGATCTATGACGGAGCTCTTGCAAGCTTGAAACACTTCAAAGATGATGTCAAAGAGATCACAAATGGTCGTGAAGGTGGATTGATGATTGAAGGTTACAATGATATCAAGACAGATGATACCATCGAAGCCTACATCATGGAAGAAATTAAAAAATAAGCAAACTGACTAGGAAAAAAGAGGGTTCCCTCTGATTTCCTAGTTTTTAAACACAGAGCAGAAAGGAGTTCCTATGGCAAGTCATTTTCGGACAGACCGAGTAGGGATGGAAATCAAGCGTGAAGTCAACGAGATTTTACAAAAGAAAGTCCGTGACCCGCGTGTTCAAGGCGTCACCATTACGGATGTTCAAATGCTAGGTGATTTGTCTATGGCTAAAGTGTATTATTCAATTATGAGTGATTTGGCTTCAGACAATCAAAAGGCTCAGACAGGCCTTGAAAAAGCAACAGGAACCATCAAGCGTGAATTAGGTCGGAATCTGAAATTATACAAGATTCCAGATCTTACTTTTGTGAAAGACGAATCCATCGAATACGGGAATAAGATCGATGAGATGTT
>CAKPZX010000015.1 GCA_934215455.1 uncultured Streptococcus sp. | reverse complement strand
ACTCCCATCAGGATCAGATCGTTTGACATGGTGTATGCTCCCTTTTTCTGTTCTTTTCTTTATTTTACAGCTTTCAAGAAAGAAAAACAAGGTTAAATTTGCATTTAGATCTTGTTTGTCCTTATTTCATCATACCAGCCTGGAGGTCATACATTTTCTTATACGTTCCTCCTAGAGCAATGAGTTGGTCGTGATTACCCGATTCGATGATTTTTCCCTTATCTAGAACATAGATGCAATCGGCATCTTGGATGGTAGAAAGACGATGAGCAATGGCAATGGTTGTCCGCCCTTGGCGCATCTTCTTCAGAGAGTTTTGGATCATCTCTTCCGTCTCTTGGTCGATATTGGCAGTGGCCTCATCTAAAATGAGGATCTTAGGCTGGGCAGCAATGGTCCGGGCAAAAGCCAGAAGCTGACGCTGACCGGTCGATAAGGTAGAACCCCGCTCTGTTACCGGATGGTCATAGCCACCAGGTAGACTCTCAATAAAGTCTGCTACATCCACAAATGCAGCTGCTTGTCGGATTTCCTCATCTGTCAGTTCTTCATGGTACATCCGGATATTAGAAGCAATGGTTCCATGATAGAGGAAGGGTTCCTGCAACACTAGACCAATGGACTTGCGCAAAGTTTCCTGGCTGTAGTCCTTGATATCCTGTCCATCAATTAAGATCCGGCCACAATCAAATTCATAAAAGCGCATGAAGAGATTGATAATAGAGGATTTACCAGAACCAGTATGACCGACAAAGGCGATGGTTTGTCCGTTTTTGACCTCAAAGGAGATATCTTTTAGGACATCCCGTTTGCCATCATAAGAAAAAGATACATGCTCAAAACGAATATCTCCCCGCTCGATTTCTTTCAGGCTACCAGCTTGCTTGGGCTCATAGTCGTCTCGATCCATCATCTCAAAGACACGCCCTGCAGAAATGGTCGAGGTCTGCAAGGTTGCAAAATTTTGGGTAACATCAATCAAGGGCTGGAAAAGCTGGTTAACATATTGTATAAAAGCATAGATAAGACCTGCTGTAAAGCCTGAGGACTGCCAATTTAAGCCAAAAAAGGTTAGAATGACCGCATAAGCCAGGACCTGTAACAGGGTCATAGCTGGCCTCAAAAAGAGGGAATTGACATCCACAGATCGATTGGCATAATCCAAATGTTCCCCATTAATCTGTTCGAATTCATCCGTCAAGCGCTTTTCTTGACGAAAGGCCTGCACGATCCGCATTCCTTCAATGGATTCCGATAATTTTACATTGATATCTGATAATTTTTGTCGGGTCATCTTGACCAAGCGATTGGATAACTTGCGATAGAGACGGATGGAAAACCAAATAATGGGAAGAAAAGGCAGGATCCAAATAGTCAAATGCCAGTCCAAGCTAAACATGGTTACCAGGGTGACTAGAAAGAGTAAAAAGGATGAAACCAGGCTTGAAAAGACCGTAGAAAACATATCTGCGACTGCCTGTGTATCATTGGTCACCCGCGAAACAATCGAACCTGCTGCTGTCTGGTCATAAAAGGACATGCCCAGCCTTTGAAGATTTTGGAAAATATCTAAACGGATATCTCTTACGATAGAATTGGATACACGCGCAAAGGTTAACTGGCTCAGGTAAGTTGCCAGCACGCGGCCAATGAATAACCCATAGTAGAGAATCAAAAACTGAAAAGCTGTCAGAACTGGCGAGCCTGCCTCTGTTGGATCCACTAGGTGGTCAATATACCAACGAGCTGCAAGAGGGATCGCCGTCAATAACAGACTTGTCAGGAAGGTAAAGGCTAAGGCTAGGGCTGTTAACCACTTATAACGCCACATGTAAGTTAAGAGCCGCTTCATCACACGAGCTTCAGATGTTTTCATTCAGCTTTTCCTCCATTTCTTCTGATAATTGTTGGGCTTGGTAGGTTTCATAGTACCAACCTTTTTGAGCCATTAATTCCTCGTGATTTCCTCGCTCTTTGATCTGTCCATTCTCCATTACCAGAATCAAATCCGCATGAACGATCGCTGATAGGCGATGGGCTGTGATGATCGTTGTTTTCCCCTTACGTTCCTGCTTCATATTTTCAATGATTTGGTGCTCCGTTTTAGCATCTACTGCAGACAAGGAATCATCCAAGATCAAGATCTCAGGATTCATGACCAAAGCACGACTCATGGCAATCCGTTGCTTTTGACCGCCAGAAAGAGAGACCCCTCTCTCTCCCAGCACTGTCTCCATTTGGTCTGGCATGGCCAAGACGTCCTCATAGACCCCACAGGTTCTTAGCGCTTTTATCAACTCTTCTTCCTTGATCTGCGGATCCGAAAAAGCGACATTCTCGCGAATAGTCATAGCAAAGAGGATCTGGTCTTGAGGGACATAGCCGATCAAGCTTCGAAGATCTTCTAAGCGATAGTCTTTAATAGAGATTCCATTTATCAAGATAGCTCCCTGCTCCAAGTCATGCTCTCTAAGCAAGAGACGCAACAAGGTAGTCTTTCCAGATCCAGTTGGTCCTACAATTCCAAGGGTTTGCCCTTTTTCTAAATGAAAGGCAACCTTTTCAAGGACAGGCTCTTTCTCATAGGCGAATTCTTCAATGTCATATTCCAGATCTCCGTTTTGGATATCTGTGACTGGTTGACTTGGATCTTGGATATCAGGTGTTTCTGCTAAAAGTGTCTCAATCCGATCATAAGAGACGCTAGCCCGCTGACTAATATTAAACAAGAAGCCCATGGCTTGAAGGGGCCAGACGAGCATATTGAGATAGGTAATAAAGGTTACGATTTGTCCAACCGTCAGGCTCCCTTCCTGAACAAATAGCCCCCCGAAGTAGAGCGTCAAAACATAGGAGAGACCGACAAAAAGAAGAGTGGTCGGATCAAACAAAGCATTGTAACCGGCTGAAGTCATATTCTTTGAAAAGACCATTTGATTGGTTTTTTCAAAAGCACGAATCTCATTTGCCTGAAAGCCAAAGGATTTGGTCACCTTGACTCCTGATACTGATTCCTGAACAAAGTTGTTCAGCTCTGAGAAGCCTTCTTGGGCCTCTTTGAAGGCTTTGTGGTTTTTGCGTCCAATGGCGGAAGTCACTACCACCATAACCGGTAGGGGCAAAATAGCCAAGAGGGTTAAGCGCCAATCAATCATGAAAAACATGCTGACTAGGGTCACAAAGGCTGTCACAGAAGCATCCACTGCAGACATAACTCCGCCACCAGCAAACATAGTTACCGCATTGATATCATTAGTAGCGTGGGCCATGAGATCTCCTGTCCGATAACGCTGATAAAAAGACGGAGACATGAGCGTAAATTGCTTAAACAAACGGTAACGCAAGATCCGAGCCAACTTATTGGCCGTCCCAAAAATATAGCGTCTCCATACAAAACGAAGGCCATACATGGCAAGAGCTGCGAGGACCAAAAGGGCAATATCCACAACTAACTTCCCCAGTGTCAGCCTTCTTTTATCGATCAAATCGATTACAAGTCCCATGATTCTTGGAGGAATGAGATTTAAAAAACTAACCAAGATCAAGGACCCTATCCCGATCAAGTATCGCTTCTTCTCTAAATTAAAAAACCAAGATAATTTCCTCAACAGATTCATCTTATTTCCCCTTTTTGGTGAGGTGCCAACTACTATCCACTAGAGCAAACAAGTCCTCATCAGCAATTGTTCCATCTAAGGGGATACTCACCCAATATTTTTTATTCATATGAAAAGCTGGATAAATCCCTTTCTGCTGGATGAAATAGGCTACTTGATCAGACTTGACATTCAAAACTTCTATTTTCCCAGACTTGCCAGCATCCAGTTTTTTCCAATCAATGGTCATAAAGACACCATACCACTTGAGAGTGTCTCGGTGGCGAATGGCCCCCGATTCCGGAGATCTCTCCCACAAATACTCAATCGTTCCCTGATAGTGCAGAGAGATATAGGCCATGAGACGCTTGGCTTGAGGATAGAGAAATTCTTCTACCTCAAAACAAGCTTGTCGGATCCTTGCAAGACTTTCCTGGCAGGCTTCCCTGACTTGGCCGACGAAATTCCCTTGTAGCTGTTCCAGATGGATCTGGATATACTCGTCCCCTGTATCCTGATCATAGACCTGAAAAGAAATCTTCTGATCGCAGACACTTACCTTTAAGAGAAAAGTGTCGGATAAGACGGGGCACTGGTACTCATAGCCTGTCCCACTCTTTTCAAATCCATAAGCCAATCCCTTTTCTGGCTGAAAAGTGTAGCGGTCAAAATAATGCTCTAAAAACATTTTCTCTCCCTTATTCATTTTTGCACTAGAAGAGGCTGGAAACAACGTCCCCAACCTTGATAACGGATCTTCAAAACTACTTTAAGCAGTGATCGTTTCTTTTTTAAAACACAATGCGCGTGCCATGCAGTTGACAAACGCCCAATTGCTCCAAAAAGAGCTGACGATTGTCAAGGGTCACACCTCCACCTGGCAGGATCTGAATCTTTCCCTTAGCCGCATCTAATAAACGATGATAGTGTGCAAAACGTTGCTCGAGTGTGGCACCTGGATTTCCAGCTCGTGTTAAAATGCGGGCCACACCCTGATCAGAAAGCCACTCAATCGATTCTAGCTGATCTGTATGAGCTAACTCATCAAAGGCCATATGAAAGACCACCTCTGCCTCTCCACAGGCTGCTAGTAAAAGCTGCATGACCCTCTGGTCCAACTTTCGATCGCTCGTCAGCGCACCCAGCACAAAACAAGTAACCCCTATTTCTTTCGCAGCACGAATATCCGTCAGCATAGTTTCGACTTCCAGATCAGTGTAGACAAAATCGCCACCACGGGGCCGGATAATGACACATAGATCCACGGACTTCTCTCTTGTCAGTTTGATTGCTTCATTGATCACACCTATACTCGGTGTGGTCCCTCCTACTGCCAAGTTGTCGCACAGTTCAATGCGACCTGCTCCAGCAGCAATCGCCTTATCAATATAAGTTAAATTCTCTGCACAAAATTCAAAGACAAGCATGACAACTCCAATTACAAAGACTTAAAACAAGGATATACTAACAGTTACCTTCGCATTTCCATTCTCCACTCTCGCTTTTGAGATACTATAGCCTGCTTGAGGGATCTCAAGGGTGATTTGATCACCATTCACTGTAAAGCCGCCTCCATTTTGATTGGATTGATCCTTTAAATAGTTGAGAACCAAGAATTTTGGAATGGGCATTTTCCCTAATTTAGCACTGGTTACCGTCAAATTCATGACATTGTTTTCGACTTGACCGGTCATGGTTAAATCTAGATAGCTATCAACTGGCCCTAAGGAAACAGGAACTTTGACGTGAAGGTCATTGCCATCCATTCCTAGTGCCATCTTTTGATAGTCAGAATTGTCAAGGGCGGAACCAGCACTTGTTTTTACGACCTGACTTAATTGTACAGAATTGAGACTTAGCTCAGTTGAGACCCCTTCCGTGCTCACAGAGGCGTTTGAAACTGCATTTTGAGCCAGCTCAATCAAAGAACTCCCTGCCTGCACATTTCTCAGCTGCTCCCCTTCAGGAATAGTTCCAGGAACCAACAAGATCACTAATAACATAAATAAAACGATCACCATGCCAATTAGGCGTCTCATCCACTTAAACATCTGCTCCTCCAATACGTGAAAAGTTGTATTCTTATTGTACCCTAAATCTAAAGAAATTGCGACTAAGAGGGGCCTTTACAAAGCAAAAGAGACCGAGGAAACCTCGCATCTCTCTGTGCATTATTTCGATTTAATGTAGTTAACACCATCTGCTTTTGGCGCAACTGCTTGTCCGAAGAAGGCTGCCAAGACAACCATGGTCAAGACATAAGGCGCAATTTGCAAGTAGATGGATGGGATACCTTTAAGCAAAGGCAATTGATTCCCGATAACAGCCAAACTTTGTGAAGCTCCAAAGAAGAGACTAGCAAGCATGGCCCCGATAGGGTTCCATTTCCCGAAAATCATAGCCGCAAGGGCGATAAATCCAGGACCTACAATAGTCGTCACCGCAAAGTTAACGGAAATAGATTGAGCGTATATGGCTCCTCCAATACCAGCTAGGGCACCTGAGATCATCACTCCTAAGTAGCGCATTTTATAAACATTGATTCCCAATGTATCTGCTGCTTGTGGGTGTTCCCCAACTGAACGAAGACGCAATCCAAATTTTGTCTTGAACATGATGAACCAAGCAAAGAATGAGAAGAGAATCGCAACCCAGCCGATGATGCTGGCATTGTTGAAGAAAATATCCCCAATTACCGGAATTTTAGATAAGACCGGAATGGAAGTCTTCCCAAAGGCAACTTTGATATTATCCGTTTGCCCCTTGTTGTACATTGCTTTAACAAGAAAGACGGCTAATGGAGGTGCCATCAAGTTCAATACTGTACCTGAGACGATATGGTCAGCACGGAAATGAATGGTTGCCACCGCGTGGATCAAGGAGAAGAGTACTCCAATCCCTGCAGCAACGATCAAGGACAACCATGGTGTCAAATTCCCTAAGCTTGGCTCAAAAGTCAGGTTAAAGACAATTCCTGAGAAGGCTCCCATAACCATGATTCCTTCCAGACCAACGTTAACAACCCCAGCGTGTTCTGAGTAAGCTCCTCCGATACTTGTGAAGATCAGCGGCGCCGCATACACAATCATAGAGGAAACAAGAATACTTAAAATCGTTACAATACTCATTAGTTTGCTCCTCCTTTTTTAGCTGAACGCATCGAGATCATCTTTTCGATAATGTAGTGGGCACATACGAAGAAGATAATGGATGCTGTCACAATTTGAACGACTTCTTCAGGGATTGCAGCTGGCTTCATACCAACTCCCCCAATTTGAAGTGCTCCAAACAAGAAGGCAGCAAATGGAATCCCAATTGGTGAATTCATCGCAAGAAGGGCTACGGCCATACCGTTAAATCCAACACTCATTGAGCTGGTTTGAACGTAGACATTTGAGTAAATACCCAGACCTTCTGCTACCCCACCGATACCAGCAAGAGCACCAGAAATGATCATAGAAAGGATAATGGTCCGTTTTGCAGACATCCCAGCATATTCCGCCGCATTCGCATTGAGACCAACGGCACGGATTTCAAACCCAAGTGTTGTTTTCTTCATCAAGAACCAGATGACCACCACTGCGATGATGGCAAAGAAGATCCCGATGTTCATTTGTGATTTGTCCGTCAAATTACGCAACCACTCCGTCTGGTAGACAGCGTTGGCTCCCACATCAATGGTTGAGTCCTTGTTTTTCATCAAGGAAGCTGGGAAGCTATGAATCAAGGCATTCCCACCATAGAGAACAATGTAGTTCATCATAATGGTAATGATGACCTCACTGGTTCCAAGATAGGCGCGAAGGAAACCAGGAATCGCTCCAATAAATCCACCTGCGATCGCTGCAATCAGAACAGTCATCGGAATCATCAGTAAGCGAGGCATATTTGGGAAGGAAAGGGCAAACCAAGTCGCCATGATCCATCCTGCAAAAGCCTGACCAGGAAGTCCAACGTTAAAGAAGCCAGCCCGGCTGGCTACCGAAAACCCAAGAGCAACTAAAATCAGTGGCCCCATAGCACGGGAAATATTACCCCAACTCTTAATCGAACCAAAGGCTTTCTTAAACAGCAATTCATATCCCCAAAGGGCATCATAGCTGAAGGCCCACATAATAATGGCACCCAAGACCAATCCTAAAAGGACAGACACCAATGGAACAGCAATTTGTTTTAAATTCTTATTCATTTGATGCTCCCTCCTCTACTTTTCCTCCTGCCATCAAGATTCCAAGTTCTTGCTTATTCGTCGTTTCTGGGGTTACAATCCCTTGGATCTTCCCATCATGAATAACCGCAATACGGTCAGAAACATTCAAAATTTCATCTAATTCAAAGCTGACAACCAGAACAGCTTTCCCATTATCCCGTTCTTGAATCAAACGTTTATGGATATATTCAATCGCTCCAACGTCCAATCCACGAGTCGGCTGGCTGACGATCAAGAGATCCGGATCGCGATCGATTTCCCGAGCGATAATGGCTTTTTGCTGGTTCCCTCCAGAGAGAGCCTTGGATGGTACCACTTCACTGGCTGCACGAACGTCAAACTCTTCCATCAACTTCTTGGCATAAGAGGTAATATTTGGATAATTCAAAATACCATTCTTGCTAAGAGGTTCTTTATAGTAGGTTTGAAGAGCCATGTTTTCAGAGATCATCATATCAAGGACTAAACCATCCCGGTGACGGTCTTCAGGGACGTGCCCCACCTTCATTTCTGTGATTTGACGTGGACGAAGTCCTACAACGTCCTTGCCTTTTATCTTGATTGAACCAGATTTCACCTTCCGTAGACCTGTAATGGCTTGGATCAACTCAGATTGACCATTTCCATCAATCCCTGCGATCCCCACAACTTCACCAGCACGAAGTTCTAGCGAAAGATTCTTAACAGCTGGGACTCCCCGGTTTTCGTTTACAACCAAGTTCTCAATCGACAAGACCACTTCTTTCGGTTCAGAAGGACCTTTTTCAGTCTTAAAGGAAACAGAACGACCGACCATCATTTCGGCCAAGTCTTGGTTCGTAGCTCCACCAATCTCGACTGTTTCAATAGATTTCCCGCGACGGATAACCGTTACGCGGTCTGAAACAGCACGGATTTCATCTAACTTGTGCGTAATCAAGATAATGGATTTTCCTTCATTCGCCAAGTTCTTCATGATTGTCATCAATTCTTCGATTTCTGCTGGTGTCAACACTGCAGTTGGTTCATCGAAGATCAGGATGTCGGCTCCACGATAAAGCGTCTTTAAGATTTCCACACGTTGCTGCGCACCAACGGAAATATCCTCAACTTTAGCATTTGGATCTACTGCCAAGCCATATTTTTTAGACAAGTCAAGGATATCTTGGCTGGCTTTTTTAAGGTCCAAAACACCATGTTTAGTGGTTTCAGAACCAAGGATGATATTTTCAACAACAGTGAAGGCTTCAACCAACATAAAGTGTTGGTGCACCATTCCAATTCCTAAAGAAGCTGCTTTTGAAGGTGAGTCTAGGTTAACAGTTTTTCCATTTACCACGATGTCTCCGCTAGTTGGTTCCAACAAACCAGCCAACATATTCATCAGGGTAGATTTCCCTGCACCATTTTCTCCAAGAAGTGCATGGATTTCACCTTTGCGCAACTGAAGATTAATCTTGTCATTTGCTACAAAGTCACCAAATTTTTTGGTAATCTCACGCATTTCGATGACATATTCATGTGTCATGGGGGGTGTTTCCTTTCAAAAATTTTTATTTCAATAAAATCTGTTAGAGAACTAACAGATTTTATTGAGACAAAAATGTCTCACTTTAAAAGAAACGGCCCTTAAAGGGAGGGCCGCCCAATCAAATATTATTTTTCAGGAACTTTAATAGACCCATCAAGGATTTTAGCTTTAGCGTCTTCGACAGCTTTTTTAGCGTCTGCAGAAAGGTTATCAGTTGTCAAATCAACTCCACCATCTTTCAAGCTATAAGTAATCACTTTACCGCCAGGGAATTTTCCGTCAGCAGTTTTCTTAGCCAAGTCTTTTACAGATTCTCCGACTTTCTTCAAGCTTGAAGCCAATACAAAGTTAGATTTTTTACCATCTTTAGAAGTGTATTCACCTTCAGCTTTTTGGTCACGGTCAACACCAAGAACCCAAACTTTTTCGTCTTCATTTTTCTTCTCGTTCAAGTCTTTTGCTTCAGAGAAGACACCTGCTCCAGTACCACCAGCTACTTGGTAGATAACGTCTGCACCTGCAGCGTATTGTGCAGCAGCAATTGTTTTACCTTTAGCAGCGTCACCGAATGAACCAGCGTAGTCTACTTGAACTTTGATAGATGGGTCAACAGATTTAACACCAGCTTCAAATCCAGCGCGGAAACGAGTGATAACTTCACTTTCCATACCACCTACAAAACCAACTTGTTTAGTTTTTGTAGTTTTCGCAGCAGCGATACCAGCAAGGTAACCAGCTTCGTTGTCGGCAAAGACAGCAGATGCTACGTTCTTTTTACCTTCAATACGGTCGTCAATGATAACAAAGTTTGTTTCTTCGTTGTCAGAAGCCGCTTTTTCTACTGCATCACGCAAGGCAAAACCAACACCAAAGATCAATTTGTAGTCGTTAGAAACAGCTTCATCAAGGTTTGTCGCATATTGAGATTCATCTGTTGATTGGAAGTAGTCAAATCCGTTCCCTTTAGAAAGACCGTTTTCTTTCCCCCAAGCTTGCAAACCTTCCCAAGCAGATTGGTTGAATGATTTGTCATCCACACCACCAGTATCGGTAACGATAGCAGCTTTCAAATCAGTTTTTGATTCTGAGTTTGCGCTATCTTTTTTAGACGCACGATTTCCACATGCTGCAAGTCCGATAGCAGCGACAGTTACTAGACCAAGGCCTAGCCATTGTTTCTTGTTCATTACTGAACCTCCTAAATTATTGTGCAACATTGTTGCGAAGTATTGAAAGGGTCAAAAGACCGCCTCACAGACCTATTAAGTCAGGTCTGTAAAGGAATATGGAAGTAATTCCTTGACCGTCATCACGACCGTCGATTTATCTTTAGATACTAAGGTTACAGGAAGGTCTGGCTCAAAAAATTCAGCCATGACCTGGCGACAAGCACCACATGGAGAGATGGGCTTTTCTGTTTGCCCGTAGATAATGAGCTCTTTGAAATCGCGTGCTCCTTCAGAAACAGCTTTAAAAATAGCTGTCCGTTCTCCACAGTTGGTTAAACCAAAACTGGCATTTTCGATATTGACACCTGTATAGATTTCTCCATCCTTCGTTAGCAGTACAGCTCCAATTGGGAAATGAGAGTAAGGCACATAGGCTTGTTTACTCACTTCAACTGCTAAGTTGATCAACTCAGTAGTCGCCATGAGCCACCTTTCCTTCCATGATGGCTACACCAGAAGAAGTCCCGATACGGGTCGCACCAGCTTCGATAAAAGCAAGAGCATCTTCATAAGAGCGAGCACCACCAGAAGCTTTAACACCCATGTCGGGTCCAACAGTTTGACGCATTAAGGCCACATCTTCTACCGTTGCTCCTCCAGTTGAAAAGCCAGTTGAAGTCTTCACAAAGTCTGCGCCAGCTGACTTAGCAATTTGGCAAGCAACAATCTTTTCATCATCTGTTAAAAGACAAGTCTCAATGATGACTTTGACCAGCTTATCACCACTTGCTTCGACTACAGCTTGGATATCTTCCTCAACTAGTGCTAAATTCTTAGACTTAAGAGCCCCGATATTAATGACCATGTCAATCTCATCGGCACCGTTTTGAATCGCATTTTTTGTTTCACACGCTTTGACAAATGGTGTATTTGCTCCTAAAGGAAAACCAATGACGGTACAAACTTTAACGTCTGAATCGCGCAAGCCCTCAGCCGCAAAATTCACCCATGTCGGGTTCACACAGACACTCGCAAAATCATAAGCCTTGGCTTCTTCGATCAGCTTTTCGATCTGTTCTTGTTGTGCATCTGGTTTTAAAAGAGTGTGATCGATATATTTATTTAACTTCATACAATCTCCTGAGCTGCTTAAGATATTATTTCAATAATTTCTTTAACGCTTTCAGCCCTTTCTAGTATTTTAACATTTTTTTTGAATTCTGTAACTCTTTCTTGTGAATTTTTTTCATTCATGAAAATGCAGGCAATGCGTTCCCCTTTTTTGACGTGCTCTCCCACTTTTTTGTCAAACACAATCCCTGTTTCATAATCAAGGGGATCCGATTTGACAGCACGACCAGCACCCAGGCGCATAGCAAACAAACCAAACTCCATGGCAGGTAAAGCAGCAATGACGCCATCTTGGTCCGCTGTTACTTCAAGGACCTGATCCACTTTGACAGGACGGTGCAAATCCTCTAAGTCTCCACCTTGAGCCACAACCATTTCTTCAAACTTGGCTAAAGCCTGACCATTGTTCAAGTGTTCATGGATGGCTTCAATCGATTGATCTACATTGGCCAATTTCAACATGATTTGCGCTAATTCACAAATAAACTCTGTCACATCAGCACGCCCCTGCCCTTTCAGAATATCCAAGGCTTCCAAAATCTCTAAACGATTGCCAATACTGGTTCCCAATGGTTGGCTCATATCTGTAATGACAGCGATGGTTTTCCGACCCACTGCATTTCCAAGATCCACCATGGTACGGGCTAAGCGACGAGCATCCTCAATATTCTTCATAAAGGCACCCTCGCCCACTGTCACGTCCAAAAGAATAGCATCCGCACCAGCAGCAATTTTCTTACTCATGACGGAGCTAGCAATCAAAGGAATGGTGTCCACTGTCGCTGTCACATCACGCAGAGCGTACAAGAGTTTGTCTGCTTTTACGAGTTGGTCGGATTGACCAATGACCGATAAGCCGATCTCCTGCACCTGCTGAATAAATTCTTCTTGGGTCCGTTCAATCTGGAAATCTTTAATGGATTCTAACTTATCGATGGTCCCACCTGTGTGTCCTAAGCCACGACCGCTCATTTTGGCAACCGGCACTCCGAAACTTGCAACCAAAGGCACCAAGACCAAGGTTACCTTGTCTCCCACACCACCAGTCGAATGTTTGTCCACCTTGATCCCTGGAATAGCTGACAGATCAAACTGTTGCCCCGTTTGGACCATCTTCATGGTCATATGAGAGATTTCTTCTGTCGTCATCCCTTTAAAATAAACGGCCATAGCAAAAGCGGACATTTGGTAATCTGGAACTGTTCCAGCCACATAGCCCTCAATCAGCCATTCAATTTCTTCCTTGTTTAAGGCAAGACCATCTCTTTTTTTCTGAATGATATCTACTGCTCTCATGATTCTTTCTCACTTCTTAAAATATAATAGCCTTTGTCTTTTTTTACGGTCTCACAATTGCCAAAGGTCTCTTCCATCTTGGCCTTAGCACTTGGAGCCCCTTGTTTTTTCTGAATGACAATGGTCAAGTCTCCACCTGGTTTCAAATGTTCAAAACTACCAGTGATCACTTGGTGAACGACTTTCTTACCAGCTCGGATCGGCGGATTACTGATCACATGGTCAAAGACCCCTTCTACTGCTTCATAGACATCCGAAGAAAAGATCTGAGCTTCCACACCATTTCGGCTGGCATTTTTCTTAGCCAAGTCCAGCGCCCGCTCATTAACATCAACCATAGTCACTGCAACTCCTTGCGCTTTAGCAAGAGAGAGACCGATTGGACCATAGCCACAGCCAACATCAAGGACACTTTCTCCTTCTTGAAAATCCAGGGTTGATAAGAGCACCTGGCTTCCATAGTCAATCATTTTTTTACTAAAGACGCCGGCGTCCGTATAAAAATTCATCTTTTGCCCCAATAAAACAACAGCCAGATCATGAATATCATGGGCTGCATCTGGGTTTACATCGAAATACATTTTACTCATAAGGTTATTTTATCATAATTCATTCCTTTTTTAAATCGTTTACATGACCTCTAAAAATTGGTATACTAAAGACTACAATAGGAGTGACATATGGACAAAGAATTTCTACATTTTGAAAAAATTAATCGGGAAACCTGGCAAAATTTGCACCGCAAAACCACCCCACCTCTCTCTCAAACAGAGCTCAATTCTATTAAAAGTTTTAACGACCGCATCAACCTCCAGGATGTACGTGACGTCTACCTGCCTTTGACAAACCTGATTGGAATCTACAAGCGTTCCAAAGAAGATTTGGCCTTCTCAAAAGGGATTTTTCTTCAAAAAACGAGTGAACGCCAACCCTTTATCATTGGGGTTTCAGGGAGCGTTGCGGTTGGAAAATCTACCACTAGCCGTTTACTTCAAATCCTGCTGTCTCGAACCTTTGAAGGCTCGACGGTGGAGTTGGTGACAACGGATGGCTTTCTCTATCCAAATGCTATCTTAAAAGAACAAGAGATCCTCAATCGAAAAGGATTTCCAGAAAGCTATGATATGGAATTGCTCCTTGATTTTCTTAATCAAATTAAAAACAATAAGAGCGTAGAAATTCCTGTCTATTCCCACGAAATATACGATATTGTCCCAGATGAGAAGCAAACCATTTTACCAGCTGATTTTGTCATTGTAGAAGGGATCAATGTCTTTCAAAATCCGCAAAATGACAGTCTCTATATGACCGATTTCTTTGATTTTTCAATTTATGTGGATGCCGCAGTCGATGATATCGAATCTTGGTATATCGATCGCTTCCAAAAACTCCTTACATTAGCTCAGAATGATCCCAATAACTACTACTATCGATTTACAGAGCAACCCCTAGAAGAAGTTTTAAGCATGGCCCATCAGGTCTGGGAATCCATTAATTTAGTCAACTTGCAACATTACATTCAACCAACCAGAAACCGAGCTGATCTGATTCTCCATAAGGCAACCAACCATGAAATCGACGAAATTTATCTCAAACGCTAGAGAAAATGGCCTGTTAACGGTACTTTTTTAAGGAAAAGCTATTTTAGGCTTGTCAAATCTTAACTTTTCATATATAATGAGATAGTTAGATTATCAATGGAGGTGAATAACTTGGCAAACATTAAATCAGCTATCAAACGCGCTGAATTGAACGTTAAACAAAACGAAAAAAACTCAGCTCAAAAATCAGCTATGCGTACTGCAATCAAAGCTTTTGAAGCAAACCCATCTGAAGAACTTTACCGCGCTGCTAGCTCAGCTATCGATAAAGCAGAAACTAAAGGTTTGATCCACAAGAACAAAGCTAGCCGTGATAAAGCACGTCTTGCAGCGAAACTTGGTTAATCAAGAACAGCATAAAAATCAAGCTCTCCGGAGCTTTTTTTGTGCCTAATTTTTTGAGAGGTGCTTATGAAAATCGTTATTATCGGCTATTCTGGCTCAGGTAAATCTACCTTGGCTGAAAACTTAGCTCGCTACTACTCCATTCCCAAGCTACATATGGACACCCTTCAATTTCAACCGGGTTGGATAGACAGTGACCGGGATTGGATGGAGAAAGAGATGAAGCAGTTTCTTAGCCGTCATAGAGTCTGGGTCATTGATGGCAACTATTCTTGGTGCTGCTATGAGGAGAGAATGGAGCAAGCCGACCAGATTATCTTTCTCAACTTCTCTCGTTGGAACTGCCTCTATAGAGCCTGGAAACGATACCGTTGTTATAAAGGACGCGTCCGTGAGAGTATGGCAGAAGGCTGCCCTGAACGCTTTGACTGGGAATTCATCCGTTGGATCCTTTGGGATGGCCGAACAAAAAGTGCCAGAGAAAGGTATCAAAGCATCCACTCCACCTACCCCGAAAAATTTATCTCTCTCAAGAACCAAAAAGAGCTGGATGAGTTTCTAAAAAACATACAATAAAAAGGTTGGGATATCTATCCCAACCTTAAAATGTAGACAAACTATTTTAAAGTAAAATAAATTAAGCGATTCTGATAAGAAATAAAATTGAGTTCCAATTTTTAGATTGGATCAAAAAAATACTGAAACTTTCCGCTGTGAGTAAAGTGCCTGAAACAATAACGATTCAGGCACTCGGAATTATTGAGACCTTAGGCTCAATAATTAGTCATGGAACTTCGTAGAAGTTCGCTGACGTCCGTACTCACCTAAGGAAAGTTTTTTATATGACTTTGTCTTCAATCTGAGGTTGGGATATCAATCCCAACCTTTTTTATTTATCAACGTAATCGCCACCGGTGAAGCCATAGTATTCTTCCAGGCTCAAGCCTGAGTCCGCGATATCTTGCGCTTCTTTTCCAATATAGCGGAGATGCCAGCTTTCTGGCATGTAGCCTGTCACTTTTTCTTTACCTTCTTGGTAACGAACCACAAAACCATATTTAGCAGCATTCTTAAGCAACCACTTACTTGGTCCAGGTTCGGTTACCAGATTACCACTGGTATCAATCAAATCAAAGGTTAAACCAGTTTGGTGTTCACTATAACCCGGTCTTGCGGAATAACGATCTGCAGCTTCCTGACCATCTTGATTGACATAGTTTTGATAGAGTCCAACTTGGGTATCGTAGCTACGAAAACCACTATATTGGTCACTGATCGGATAGCCCTCTGCCTGCATGGCTGCGATCAATTCATGAAGGGCTGAAACACCTTCAGGATCTTCACCCGGGTTAAAATCTGGCGCCAAAGGATAATGTTTGTTGGCGATCATGACCTCACCATATTTCCCTTTGACACTATAGTAAGAACCATTATAGCTGACACCAGAGTCCACTTTCACATCTGACTTACCAGCTTTTGAAGACTCTTCTTTGCCAGTCTCTTTTGACGTATCCTTTGCAGAAGACGTTTCTTTGGAAGACTTGGTTTGCGTTTGTTTGCTTTCTTCTTTTGCAGAAGATTTAGAACTAGTGGAATGAGATTGGGAGCAAGCTGTCAGGGTTAACAAGGCAACTGTCACCAAAGTTAATTTGGAAAATCTTGCTTTCATGGGAATCTCCTATGATTCTTTTGTTACGACAATATCTGTAATCACATAACTTGCACCTACTTTTTTCAAGGTGTAGGTCTTGTACTTGCGGTTTTGTGAATCTGGATGGCTATCTGTATAATGCACGGTAAAGTCTTCATAAGTCTTAATCGTCACCACACCATTTTCTTCAGTGACACTTTGAATGTCCAAAGCTCCTGGAGTATAGTAGTCAATTTTTGCCTTTCGAACACCATCACCAGTTGTGAATTCAACCATGTCTTTGTAGGCCTGACTTTGTGTGTCATAGTATTTAGAGTAGGTGTTATTTCGATTTGAAACTGAGCTAAAGACAGCGTCGCGGTACTCTTTCAAGAATTCTTCTGCCAAGGTCCGATTTTGTTCTTCTTTGGCTGCTTGCGCTTTCTTAGCATCTTGTGCACTCTTGATGCGTTTTAGGGTATCTTTGGCTAGTTTGAGTTCGATCGGATCGTTCTCACCCTCTTCAATCGTCACCTTAGCCTTCTCAGTTGTATAGGTTTCCCCATTCATATTGAAGACGGCATGTACTTCAATTTCTTGATAAGGGATGCTATCTACTTCAAAGGTCGTGCTGGTTCCGACTTCTTTGCCGTTGACCACAACCTTCACATCTGTTGGGTTTTCAACCTCATCTGGGAACTCAACTTCTAAATTGCGTTTTTCAGAATTCAACTGCAATTCTAAATTATTCTTAGTTGCTTTTTTAGGATTGAGATGGATCTTAGAAGTGACATTTCCGACTTCAGTTTTAGCAGTCAATTCCATTTCTTTTGTATTGTAATGGAAAGAACCAAGGTCTGTCACTGCATCTTTCTTCAAGGTCACGGTTTTATTGGCAGCCACTTTGAGTTTGGCTTGGTCCAAATTTGTCTTAACCTTCACTTGCACTGGATAGCTGGCTACACGGTATTCTTGGAAGATCCCAAATTTCTTGTCCGCTTTTTCCAAACCAAAGATCTTGTTTCCAGATTTATCTGTATAGCTGCCTTCTCCACCATTATCAATGATCTTGTTCAACTCTGTGCCGATATCGACTCCTTGATCTTCCATGCTGGTGATAAAGCTTTCGGCTTCATCCTTCGTCCATTTATCGTTATCGGTTGAAAGCAGATCTGCTGCTTCGCGATAATCCTTGGTGTCCACTGCCTTAATAAATTTATCTGCAGTCACTTCGACACGTGTTGTAGACTGGAAGTAAAAGAAGGCTGCCACCAAAGCAATCACAAGGACTGCGATAGCAGAAATAATCCCAATTTTCTTCTTGGAAAGTTTCTTACCACTCTTCGTTTTTGGGGCCTTTTGTTTTTTCTGAGCTGGACCTGCTTCTGTAACATTTGGACCAGCAAAGACCTGCGTTTGCTCAGCGGCAAGCGGAGTCGTATACTCTTGAGTCGGCTGTTGAGGCACATATTCCTGTGTTACTTCTGTTGCATCTGGGGTCGCAAATTCTGCTTCAGGCACAGGTCCTACAAAAAACTCGAAGTTTTGACTTTTAGCCGCGGTAAATTCTTCTGCACTTGGCTTGCGGCCATAGGTTTCTTCAAAATGTTGCAACCAAGCCTGACGAGCTCCTAGAAGTGGATCGACATTCTTCACTTCTTCAACTTGTTCAACCACTGGTTCCTCAACAGGAGCGACTTCCTCTGCTGGGGCATTTCCTGCGATAGACTGAATTTGTTTCAAATCAAATCCACAAGCTTTCCCAGCCATAAACTCTTCTGGTGACGGTTTGCGACCGATCACTTTTTCAAATAATTCAACCCATTTCTTTTGCATGGATCTCTTCTCCCTCATTATAAAATAGGGAAAGTGGGTTCCCCCACCTTCCGTTTTGTGATATTGTTAGAATCCAAAGTTAGAGAAATTTGGAGCACTTGGAATAAATCCTACGGCTACTTGTTCTAAAATACGAGCATTCACATAAATGACAAAGATGGCAATGAGAAGCAAGACAACAGATGATGCTACTAGAAGCAAGAATTTATCTGCTTTAAAGCTTGTCTTGTTCAATCCTTGATGAACGACATAGCATGTTCCAACAAAGAACAAGAAGAAAATAAGGAAGTTTACAAAGCCATAAAATTCATAAACTTTTACAAGACCTACTAAGAAAGCAAGAAGGGCAAGTGGCAAAGTGTAAACAGACAAACGTCCAAACTCTTCAAATGAACGACCGTAACTGTATTCCTTATCTTGAAGAACCACACGACGAACAAAGAATCCAGCTACTTGGAAGGCGTAAACGCTAAAGAATAGGGAAATCAATGTCAACATAAAGGCACGGAAATCCATTCCATAACCACCTGTAGCTCCACTAGCTGTGAAGAAAGTTGATAGGGTCAAGACAAAGGCAGTCAAGACATACTGTAAAATTCCGTTCAGAGCTTTTGGATTTTCTACAGCTGTTGGACGTTTCAAAGCTGAAAGGAACCAATTCCAATAACCACCAACGGCTACACCAAATTGACTTGGTTGGGCAGGATAAGGTTGTCCTGGTTGGCCTTGGAAAGGAGCTTGTTGATAAGCTGCTTGAGTAGGTTGTTGGTAGGCTTGCTGTGGAGCTTGTGGGGCAGGCTCTTGAACTGGAGCTGCGACTGGTTCTTCTGTAGGAGCAGTTGGCGCTGCTGGTGCTGCAGGAGCTGCTGGTGCTGCAACAAACTCTGGAGCTTGAGGAGCTGCTGGCGCTGCAACAAATTCTGGAGCTTGAGGAGCTGCGACTGGTTCTTCAACAGGGGCAGTTGGCGCTGCGACAAATTCTGGGGCTTGTGGGGTTTCTGTAACCACTACTTCTTCTTGAAATTCTCCTGCAGCCAGTGCTTGAGCAATTTCTTCTGCACTAGCAGAACGACCATTTACGGCTTCGAAATAATCCAGCCAATCTTGTTTTGACATAATGAATCTCCTTAACTATTGTTTATACTAGGGTATTATACAAAATTTCTGAACCATTTTCAATGAAAGACTGGAAAATCCCTGTAATATCTTTTGAAAAACATACAAATTCTACTCATTTTTAGAAATTAGTAAAGAAAAAGAGGCTGGGCAAAAACTGTCCAGCCTTTGATGTTTGATAGGAATAAGTGCAAGACGCAGTGGTTGATTGGCATCTTTGTTCGCCTTTTAAGCTCCAAAGATGACCTAATGAGGGAAACAAAGTTTCCTTTATCCACAACCTTCAACAGTCTCCCAGACTGTTGAAGCTATGCGGAGGTGGGAAGATTGAAAAGGTTTGGGGAACCTTTTCAACTTTTTTTATTTTACGGAGTTCTTTCCCACTCCCGTTTCTTAGGATTCAAATGCATCCATGCCACCTTGGACGTTGGTCACATCGTAGCCTTGCTCTTCCAGAAATTGGCAAGCACGTGCTGAGCGTCGACCAGACTTGCAGATGACATAATAGGAATGATCCTTCTCTAATTCCTGGTAGCGATCTGCTAACTCAGAGAGGGGAAGAAGACGAACTCCGTCTAAGTGAAGGGCATCATATTCCTCCTGCTCGCGTACATCAAGAACGTGTAAGTCTCCTTTTTGATAAGCTTGGTAAAAGTTTGAAAATGGGATTTCTTTCATGATTTCTCCTGTAATATATGTTATGGAAGGGTTAGAATTTCATAGTGAAAGCCAATAGCCTCTAAAAATCTGAACAAGTCTTGGGTTTTAATAAAAATCGTCTTTTCATTGGTATTGGGATGGAAGGTCATAATCTCCTCTGACACAATGTCTTTATCGAAATAGACTCGAATATCTTTTTCTTCATTGTTCAATAAACCAAAAGGAGAAACCGTTCCAGGCGGTAATTGCATTTTTTCAGCTAAAGAATCTGCTGAAGCCATGCGGATCCGGTTGGCTTCCACTTGCTCTTTAAAATCATCCATATCCAATGGCTTCTGGTCATCCATGATGAGCAGATAGTATTGGGTTTTCTTCTTGTTGGTCAAAAACATGGTCTTGGTCCGGACACCTTCTAAGCCTTCAATATAAGAATCCGCTTGCTCCGTCGTAAATGCAGGTGGGTGTTCCACCACATCAAATGAAATTCCCAACTCATCTAATTTTTCTTTAACTTGTTGATAAGCATCCATCTTCGATCTCCTTTATTTTTGAATGATCTTTTGTACCAATGCTTGCAATTCTGGGACCACTTCTGCCTCAAACCAAGGATTCTTAGCCATCCAAATCTGATTACGAGGAGATGGATGAACAAGTGGAAAATAGGTTGGCAAATAGTTCTTAAAATGCTGAACCCGTTCAGTTACCTTGCCACTAACCTTTTCATGAAGATAGTAAGCTTGAGCATATTGTCCAATCAGGAGGGTCAACTCAATATCCGGACATTCCTTGAGAAGTTGAGGATGCCACTTTTCCGCAAAGCCTTTGCGAGGTGGAAGGTCACCGGATTTTCCATGCCCTGGAAAATAAAAGTCCATAGGAATGACTGCAAACAAACCAGAATTGTAAAAGGTGTCTTCGTCAACTCCTAACCATTCGCGCAGGCGGTCACCACTCTTATCCTTCCAGTAAATACCAGCTTCTTCCGTCTTCATTCCTGGAGCTTGTCCGATAATATTGATACGTGCTGTCTTTGGAGCTGCAAAGAGCGGCTCGATCCCTTTATCCGTATATTCTTTATTTTGAGGATCTGCCATAATGGCTTGTTTAATGCTTTCAATCGTTGACATAAGTCCTCCTTCGATGGAAAAACTCAGCCAGAAAAACTGGCCGAGTAGTGGATTATTTGATTAGTTCATAGATAGCTTCTGCGTAAATAGCAGCTGCCCGATAGAGATCTTCAACATCTGCGAACTCATTAGCTTGGTGCATAGTATTGACATAGTCTGGGAACATAGCACCAAAGGCAACCCCACGTTTCAAGAGACGACCAAAGGTACCACCACCGATCACTTGTTCGTGTCCTTTGAGGCCAGTTTGTTTTTCGTAAACACGTAAGAGGGTGGATACCAATTCATCATCCATCGGAACATAGTGAGGTGTGTGACCATGAGCGGACAAGCTTACTGTAGCCACTCCTTCGATCTTTTCAAGTGTGGACTTGATCGTTTCAGGATCTGTACCTTGAGGGTAACGGATATTGAGGGCAATAGTATTGTCTGCTTGGCTGTCATCAAAATGGAAGACACCTGCATTCATGCTCAATGGTCCCATTTTGGCATCTGTATAGGCAATACCTAATTTTTCACCAGCAAAATCTTCGTGAAGAAGTGAAGCTGTCACATGAAGGTAAGCTTTAGCAGCACCACCAAAATCAAATTGGTTCAACAAGAGAGCCAAGTAGGTCGCACCATTGATTCCATCTTCAGGAGTTGATCCATGAGCAGATTTCCCGACAATCGTAACGGTATAGGTTTCTTCATCGACAGTTGAGATTTCATATTGAAGCTGGTGTTCCTTGGCAAAGGCATCTAAGAGGCCAGCAAGATCTGGTAGTTGTCCAGAAACGACTGCAGTCGCTGACTCTGGTACCATGTTTTCACGAAGGCCACCTGTAAAGCTATGAAGATGGGCACTTCCTGTGTTATCATTTCCAAAATGAAGGTACTCAGTGATGTTTCCTTTTTCCCCATTGATGATTGGGAATTCCGCATCTGGTGAGAAGCCAAAATCTGGCTCAGGAAGTCCGACGTGTTTGAAATAGTAATCCATGTCGCCCCAGCCTGATTCTTCATCTGTACCGACAACAAAGCGCACGCGCTTGGAAACAGGGAGTCCTAGGTCTTTAATGATCTTCAAACCATAGTAGCAGGCCATTGTAGGCCCTTTATCATCAGACGAACCACGCGCATAGAGCTTGCCATCGATAATTTCTGGTTTGTATGGATCCGTCTTCCAGCCACTACCTGCAGGCACGACGTCCATATGAGCAAAGATCCCAAGCTCTTCTTCTCCTTCACCAAAAGTAAAGTGACCAGCATAATTGTCGACATTCTTGGTTTCATAGCCATCACGTTTGGCAATTTCCAAGAATTTTTCAAGAGCTTTTACAGGACCAGGTCCAAAAGGATGCTCTGCATCTGCCTTGCTGTCATCACGTTCAGAATTGATTTCCAAGAGGCTGTATAAGTCAGCCATCATCTCATCGCGACGTTTTTCTACTTCTGCTTTAAAGTCAACTGTTGTCATGAATTCCTCCTCGATCTTCTATTTGCTAATTGGCTTAGCGTTTGTCAATGATTTCGTCCACTGGTAAGCGATAGCTAGGCTCTACTTTTTCAGCCGCATAGCCAACCGTAATCAAGACTTCCGGACGGAAACGCTCTTCGATGTCCAATACTTCATTGATTTTTGATTTATCAAATCCCAAGATAATATTGGTTCCAATGCCTTGGTCCGTCAAAGCAAGTACCAAGTTCATAGCCACAAGACCGGCATTCAAAGCCAAGTAATCACTTGTTTGTTGGGCATCATAGCGCGCAAATTCAGCAGGAAGATTTTGCATAAAGTATTGCAACTGTTCGTCAGTGAAGTTTTTCACCCCACCAACACGCGCAATCTTGCGAGCCCGTTTTTGCAAATCAGTATCTGTAAAGAGGGCGATGGTCACAGGTGCTTCCATGACTTGATCGTAGTTTGCACCATAGGCTAATTTTGCCAATTCCGCATTTTTTTGACGAACGACCACAAATTTCCAAGGCTGGCTATTGTGGGCACTAGGGGCCAAGGTTGCGATCTCAATGGCAGTCCGTACATCCTTTGGATCGACCGGTTGGTCAGTGAAATGCTTGATCGCATGGCGTTTTTTATTGAGCTCTAGAAATTTCATAAGCTTCTTCCTTTTCTATTTCTGTTACCTCTATTTTAACACAAAATGAAAGAGCTTGCAGGGTTTTACAGCCTAAGATTGTGAAAAAAGAAGCGGACATTTTGAAGATCCGCTTCTTTTTTATAGGTTGAATACACAAGAGATCTACCTATGATTCATTGGAAAGATTGAAATAGGCAGCTACTTCTTTGGCATAACCGTATTTCTCAATTAAGCTAGTTAGAAGCTCGATGTTATGGCCCCGATAGTTATCCTTGCGTCTCAATTCTTCGTACATCTCAATAAAGGGAAGGCCCTTGTCCTTGGCATCCTGAAGCTCTGCTTCATAGTCATAGGCCACCTTACGAAATTGCAGGTTGGTCACCCCATCTTCTTCGACATCAATCAGAGCATACTGTGCTCTGTGGTTTTGAATTGGTTCCCAGTCAAAATAAGGCATACCAATAGTTCCTGGATTGAGGATCTGTTGGCCCTGACTGCCATAGCGAAGCAACTGCTTGTGGACATGACCGTAGATCGCCAGATCCGTCTGGTCATCCAGCAGTTGGTCAAAGTTCTCCGTCGCATTAGCTGGACGCAAGTCTCCACCGTAATTCTTTTCTGGCAAGTTGTGGCTCAGTGAGAAGCGAATACCATTGACCTCCTTCTTCTCTACCAAGGGAAGGGCGCGAAGCCAATCGATCCGCTTAGGATCTAGTCCTTCCATAAGGTACTGAGTGAGGCGAAGAAGTTGGATCTCCTGCGGATCCTCAAGCCCGTACTCGCCATCCAAAGCCTCTAGGACACAATCGTCCCAATTTCCACGAACAGCTGCTGTAATCGGAATCGCATCCAGCAACTCAAAAAGGTCCTCTCTTCCAGGTCCCGGAAGCAAAATATCCCCTAAAAGCCAGTATTCCGTCGCGCCTAGAGCACGCGCATCCGCAATCACTGCCTCCAGGGCTCTTGTATCTCCGTGAATATCAGATAAAATGGCGATTCGATGGTTCATTATAAACTCCTTATGATTGGTATGGTTCAGAATCCTCCGCCACTTCCATCAAGGGACTTGCTTCTTCTTGCTTTCCTTGATGGAGCTTGGCTTGCACTGCCTCCGCGACTGCTCGCGGAATGCCGACTGTGACGATCTCATCTACAGTAGCTTCCTTGATCTTGGTCAGTGACTTGAAGTGCTTCATCAGCAACTGCTTGCGTTTTGGTCCCAAGCCTTCAATGCCGTCCAACTGGGAAGAGAAGGAATTCTTAGACCGTAGCTGGCGGTGGAAGGTGATGGCGAAACGGTGGACTTCATCCTGGATCCTTTGGAGGAGGAAAAATTCCTGCGAGGTCCGAGAGAGTTCGATGACTTGGAGAGGATCGCCAAAGAGTAATTCATGGGTTTGGTGCTTGTCGTTCTTTTGCAGGCCTGCAATGGGAATATCTAGCCCCAACTCTTCTTGGATGACTTGCTTAGCGATATTGACCTGACCCTGACCACCATCGATAACGATCAGATCAGGTGGCGTCAGGCCATCTCGCATAACCCGGCTGTAGCGTCTGCGAATGACCTCCCGCATGCTGGCATAGTCATCTGGTCCGACAACGGTCTTGATCTTGTACTTGCGGTAGTCCTTTTTGCTTGGCTTCCCATTGACAAAGACCACCATGGCAGAGACTGGACTGGTCCCCATGATGTTGGAGTTGTCAAAAGACTCAATGCGCACAGGAGTTGGAATTTGCAGAAGTTTTCCAAGATTTTCAATGGCACCTTGGGTCTTCTCCATGGATTTTTCAAGGAGATTGAACTTCTGCTCCAGACTGACACGCGCATTCTTGATGGCCAGATTGACCAACTGTTTTTTCTCCCCACGCTGGGGCTTGAGGACCTTGGTATCCACTAAGGCCTTGACCGCTTCTTCATCAATATCTTGAGGGATCAGGATTTCATTAGGAATCAGGTGAGATTTCTCCTGATAAAACTGCCCAACATAGGTCAAGAAATCCTCGTCCGGATCATTGTAGTATGGGAAAAGATTGACATCGCGCTCGATCAGCTTGCCCTGACGGACAAAGAAGACCTGCACACACATCCAGCCCTTGTCTACGTAGTAGCCAAAGACATCACGGTTCTGCAAATCCTTGGCCATGACCCGCTGTTTGGTCCGCAGGGTCCCAATAGCCTGGATCAGATCCCGATACTCGGCTGCCCGCTCGAATTCCATGTTTTGCGCAGCGGTATTCATCTTGAGCTTGAGCTCATCGATAATCTTGTCATCCTGCCCCTTGAGGAAATCAGAAACCTCCTGGGCCATGCCCTTGAAATAAGCCTCATCCTTGTGGCAGACTGTGTGGGCCATGCATTGTCCTAAATGGTAGTAAAAGCAGACTTTGGAAGGCGGATTGGTACACTTGCGGAATGGGAAAATTCGATCCAAAAGCCTTTTGATCTCATTAGCCGCTCCTACGTCCGGATAGGGACCGAAATAGAGACCGCCATCCTTTTTGACCTGGCGCGTGATGATGAGACGGGGATAGCGCTCATTGGTAATCTTGATGAAGGGATAGGACTTGTCGTCCTTGAGCATGATATTGTACTTAGGCTTGTTCTCCTTGATGAGGTTAATCTCAAGAAGCAAGGCCTCAATATTGGACTCGGTGACGATAAACTCAAAATCCACAATCTCAGATACCAGGGCTTCTGTCTTGGTATCGTGGCTCCCTCTGAAATAGGACCGCACCCGATTGCGAAGATTCTTGGCCTTCCCCACATAGATGATGGTACCGTTCTTGTCTTTGTGAATGTAACAGCCCGGACTCGTCGGCAAGAGCTCGAGCTTGGATTTAATCAAGTTATTCATACTCTCTATTATAGCAAAAAAGAGAGGCGCTTACCTCTCAATTGTATGTATCCAATTTTACATCCTCATCCTTTGAGATTAGCCATCTGGAAGATCGGAATCACATAAGGAACAATAGACATCAGGATAGTGAATAGCACGAAGAACCAGAACCAGAAGGAAGCGAGGGAACGCTGGAAAACTCCCGGTTGAGGTTTATTGGCTTGAATATAAGCCTTGATAGCTGGCCATTTAGTCGCAAGAACCACTATCATGACAATGGAACCAATAGCTAAAACACCGATTTGAAGCCAATTCGCTAGTCCCTCGTCCACATGATAGGCCACATAATGCAAGCCTTGGGAAATCACAAAGTTATTGAAAATATGATAGAAAATAGCCCACCAGATATTGTATTCAAAGGCAATGTAGCCGAAACCTAGACCAATGATACTCGCGAAAAAGAGCTGATCAAAATTGGCATGGAAGAGACCAAACAAGATAGCCGTCATGACAATAGCAAAGATCTTGCCATACCGTTCCAAGCCTCGCAAGCCTGCCCCACGGAAGAAGAATTCCTCTGTGATTGGACCAAAAAAGCCAGCATATAAGAGCATAGTCCATGATCGCTCAATCGTATCACCTAGATCGGGTGTTGGAGAATGAAGGCCAATGGTCTCAAACATGTGCTCAATCACTTGTGTCATCACAGATGAAAAGACTTGAGAAAAGCCAAGAAAAGCGAGAAGAATAAAGAAGACTGAAAGAGTCATCTTACGCCCCTTGTGCTTAAGATCATATTTATAAAGGGCCTTCTTGCGATAGGCATTAAAGAGAAAGAGTCCAATGGAAATAGAGATAAGGTAGGGAATACCAGCCCAAACATTCAGGGCATTGAGTTTCTCCGTTACTTGACTTGGATCTTTTCTGAGAGAGCCTGCTATGGTCAATCCAAGGAGGACTTCCCACAGGACGGTTACCAAGGTCATTACCAAGAGATAAATGGCAAGTGTCCCGGAATACCTTCCTATATCTTTTTTAGGGTCTAATAATCGGTTGTATTGGTTCATTTCTTCCTCCTAGAAAATAGATAAAAACTCGCACAGACTCCTTCGTATAAGACAAAGAAAATCAAAAAGGCATGCATAAAATAGTCTTCTGGTAATGCAAGAATAATCGAATCCACT
The DNA here is from genome assembly GCA_934215455.1 of uncultured Streptococcus sp. GTDB lineage: Bacteria > Bacillota > Bacilli > Lactobacillales > Streptococcaceae > Streptococcus. Next base: position 6,141 of record CAKPZX010000015.1, on the reverse strand, counting down.
CGCGGATCAAAGAGCCAAGTATTGTCCCCAGCAAATAAGACCTGATGAAAGAGCGTAAAGAATTGATCAAAGCCAATCATAACAGCTATCACTGCAAGCACTACTGGTAAAACCATCATCCAAAAGAAGAGACTACGGTACAAGGCCAGGTAGCCTTTTTTGACGACTGTCCGCATAAACTGGATAAAACCAGGTAGTGTCACCACGAAAACAACTGTCACTAAGTGAAATAGGTACTTGACAGCCTCAAAATGGTGCAGTCCATTTTTTGAAGAGGGGAATTGAGGCATCTTCAACACCCATTGAAAAGGGTTGGTCAAGTAGTTCATCAAGACATTAAAATTCTTTATGATGACAGATGCCGAAAAACCAGTCCGGCTTTGAATCCCCAACCAATGAATCTCCATGGGATAGAGGACCCAAGCTAGAGCGATGGTGAGAAGGATCGTAGCTGACAAGATAAAGAAAAATAGGTTGATTGATTTCAAACTTTTAAGCATCAAAATCCCACTCCGCTAGACTGGCAACAACATGTGTCGGTGCAATTGGTAAGGTTGGCACTTCTTCTGGTTTGGTAAAACCTGTCGTCACCAAAAGGGTTGGAATCCCATTGTCAATACCTGCACGAATATCTGTTAAATAATTGTCCCCGACCATGACCACTTCTTCTCTTGCAAGACCCAGGTGTTCAATGGCCTTATCCATAATGATGGCCTTTGGTTTACCAATGATCACAGGCTCGACCCGTGTCGCTGCTTCAACAAGGGCAATCAGAGATCCTGCTCCCGGCAACAAGCCACGCTCTGTTGGAATGTTGAGGTCAGGATTGGTCCCGATAAAGTGCGCTCCCTTTTGAATCGCCAAGGTCGCAATAGCAAACTTCTCATAATCCACTTGCCAATCGAGGCCAATCACCACATAATCAGGTGCTTCTTCATCCATGATATAGCCAGCTTCTTCAATAGCTTCTTTGAGCCCCGCTTCGCCGATCACATAAACTTTTTTGCCCAAGTTTTGGTCGTTCATGTAGTCAATGGTCGCAAGGGTAGCTGTATAGATGGTCGACACAGGGGTTTCAATATTGAAGTGAGTCGCCAGCATATCCCGAACAGTCTCTGGTGTGCGGGTAGTGTTATTGGTGACAAAGAGATAGGGAATCTCACGCGCCTGCAATTCATGGACAAAAGCTTCTCCTGCTGGAATTCGTGATTTTCCTTTGTAAATGGTGCCATCCAAATCAATTAAATAGCCCTTGTAGTGCATTTATTCTTCCCTTTCTGTTTCAGCTTTTTCATGCAACTTCTCTGTATCGACTCGTCCACCAGATCCATACAAGAGCAAGGCTCCAGCATAGAGGACAAATTGTAAAATCAACCCTGTAAAATTGATCCCTTGATTTCCTGATTGGGTAAACAAGAAGGAAGCCACCATGAGGATCACAATGGTCAATAACAAGCCTATTACGGTTGCCTGGTCTACACTGATTTGATAAACCGTGCGCTTGGTGCTCCGATTCCGGCCGTCTGACTTGGTTTCTGGTTGCAAATTCTCCACAAAATCAGTCACCAAGGTCGCAGCGAGGCTGACAGTTGTGCTAAAGAGCACGCCTTGAGACAAACGATGATAGAAATTAGACCAGAAAGAGCCTGATTGACTGGTAATGCCGACCGAAAAGATCACGACAGGTAAGAGAAAGGCCAGGGTGAAATGGATCCAAACCCGATACCAACGCACATCTTCTTTCAAGAAACGACTAAAACTCTCTAAATTCAAACGGTAGCGGAAAAATTTGTAAATTTCTTCCACCAGGATGATGCCCAAAGCACAAAGAGTTAAGAGCCAATCTCCCAACATGTACAAAGGGTTCTTTTGACGCTTAGCATAGGCCACAACCCGTTTTTGGTAGCCTGCTAGCTCTTGTTTTTTATTTTTTAATCTTCTACTTTCCATAAGTCCAACCCCTTTCTTCTACTTCTTCCCACTCAATTTCAGCTTGGGCATTGATATGACCATCTGAGCTAATTTGGTGCTGGGTTTTTAAGCCCTCTTGTTCATATTGAGAGGTGATGACACCTCCTGCCAGCACTTCTTTGACATATTTTAGATGAACTTTTTTCGGGACATGATGGGTCAAGAAGTCTGCTCCCATCACCTCAAAGACCCAGTCCAGGTACTTGCTATTGTTGACATGTCCGTTCATATCCAAGTCGTAAAAACGAACCCGGTATTCTTGTTCCACGCCCCCTTCTAATTCTTTGAATCGGGGACCACGGAGCATGGTTTTTGAAAACTCTGAGTCAAAGGCATCCGTGATTTCGCTCATGACAGGATGAACCTTGCGTGTATCCCGATCCATCAAGACAAAGGTCGCCACCATCTCAATGATGGTATTTTCTGCTTCGTCCTTGATGTTAAAGGCCCGGTAGCAGAACAGGCGATTGTGACTCATGGCATAGGTTTCGATAGTGATCTTCTCATCAAAAACTGGGAGACGATCGATCTTCATATTGTAATCCGTGATAATCCAGACTAGATTGTAATTCTCTAGAATGTACATATCACTCATGCCCAGCTCAATCGATTGCATGCCTGATACCTGTAAAGACAGCAAGATCAATTGGGGAATTTTTATAAATCCATTGACATCGCTCATATCAAAAGGAATTTTCATGCTGTATTCAAATATTTTTGCCATCTTCTACTCCAAAATAAACTTCTCTGCTACAGTGTCTCCTAAAAAGAGACCTTTCTTGGTCATGCGAACAATATCCTTGTCAGGCACCAAGAGTCCCTGCTGGGTCAATTCCTCAACCACTGAACCATATTGTTGGTCAAAATTCACACCAAACTTTTCTTCGAAACGCTTCTTGGAAACGCCTGTTTTCTTACGCAGTCCCAGAAACATCTCTTCTTCCATCATTTCAGTCTGACTCAGATGTTCTTCTTGGACACGCGCATTTCCCTCTTCGACCGCCTGCATATAGTGGCGGATAGGCCCATGATTCTTGTAGCGAACACCATTGACATAGCCGGATGCACCAGCTCCTAATCCATAATACTCCGCATTATCCCAATACATGAGGTTGTGGCGACTTTCAAAACCGGGCTTGGAGAAATTGGAAATTTCGTAATGCTCAAAGCCCGCACGCTCCAACTCCTGAATGATGTATTCAAACATCTCAGCTTCTAACTCCTCCTTTGGTAGAGGAAGCTTGCCCCGTCGCATGCGATTCATAAAGACCGTGTGATTCTCTAGAATCAAGCTATAGAGGCTCATGTGGGGAATGTCGAGGGCAAGAGCCTTAGCGACATTTTCCTGGACCTGCTCCATGGTTTGTGTCGGAAGGGCATAGATGAGGTCGATCGAAATATTGTCAAAACCAGCCAGCTTTAGACGATCGATATTGTCATAGATATCCTGCTCCTGATGGCTCCGACCAATCTTTTTGAGCAAGCGATTATCAAAGGTCTGTACGCCCAAAGAAACCCGATTGACCGGTGAATTCTTCAAGACAGCGATCTTATCCGGATCCAAATCACCAGGATTGGCCTCGATGGTTAACTCCTCCATCTGAGAGAGATCAAGCGACTTGGTTAGCTCCTTGAGCAAATACTCTAGCTGATCCGCAGTTAAGGCTGTCGGTGTCCCACCCCCGATATAGAGAGTCCGTAAATTTGTGATTTCTTCCCGACGAAATTCTTGGATCAAATGATCCAAATAAGCATCGACCGGTTGGTTCTTAATAAAGACCTTCGAAAAATCACAATAAAAACAAATCTGGGTACAAAATGGGATGTGGACATAAGCGGACGTTGGTTTTGTATGCATACCTTTAATTATACCATAAAATCCCCCTAAGTCCGAGAAGAAAAGGGTAGATGAAGCAAGGATTTCCTTGACAAGAAGGAATGAAAAGAATAGAATAAAGCTGATCACATTCGGAGGTAAGGAGATATGAACAACTAAGCTTCGTTAAATAAGATACTTTATTTAGTGGACTGCTTGTTCTATCTCTTTTTGTGTGCCCTCTTGCCTATTCTCCAACTTTTTGTTGGCTTAATAAGGTCTTTTTCTGTTTGGGTCCACTTGAATACAGCTCTACTAAATAGGTAGAGCTGTTTTTTTGTCCCAGTAGAAAGGAATCTTATGCTAAAACTATCCCACCTCACCATCCACCACACAAAAGATTTACGCGATCTGGTTCGCGATCTGTCCCTAACTATTCACGAAGGGGAAAAAGTTGCCATTATTGGCGAAGAAGGAAATGGAAAGTCTTCTTTGCTTCATGTCCTCATGTCCCCAAAAAACCTACCAGATTATCTGACAATAGAAGGCGAAATCACCACTTCCTTTCACACCTATGCCTACATTCCCCAGTCTTTACCGGAAGCATTGAAGGGAAAAACATTGGAAGAATATTTTTTTGGAGAAGACGAGCTAGACTATGCCACCCTCTACAGACTGGCTGATCAATTGCATTTTGATAGCGACCGCTTTGCAAGCGACCAAGCTATTGGAAGTCTATCTGGAGGAGAAGCCCTCAAAGTCCAACTACTTCACGAACTTTGTCGTCCTCATGAATTACTATTTTTAGATGAACCTTCAAACGATCTGGATTTGGAAACCCTAGACTGGCTCCAGCAGATGATCCAAACGAGCCCCCAAACCATTCTATTTATTTCCCACCATGAGGACTTTTTGACTCAGACGGCGGATACGATCATCCACCTAAGACAGATCAAACACCGCAAGGAGGCTGAAACCATTGTAGAGCACCTAGGCTATCAAGACTACAGTAGCCAAAGGGAGCAACAATTCAAGCAGCAGTCCCAGCAAGCTGCCAACGATCAACGAACCTACAAGAAAACAATGGAGAAGCATCGCCGCGTCTGTCAGCAAGTCGAAACTTCCTTACGAAACACCAAGGATAGCACTGCCGGACGTCTCCTAGCAAAGAAAATGAAGTCCCTCCTCTCACAAGAAAAGCGCTACGAGCGGGAATTCCAATCCATGACTTCCCAACCCTATGATGAGGAAGTCATCAATCTGCATTTTCCTCCCCTCACTCCCTTGTCTCCTCAAAAACGAGTCCTTCTCTTAGATCAGGAAGAGCTCACAATTGGTGATCGGGTCCTGGTCAAGGACCTCTCCCTTACTCTTCAAGGGCAGGACAAGATAGGAATTATAGGTTCCAACGGTGTGGGGAAATCCACTTTCCTAAAAATGATATGGGAAAGTCTACAGAAGAATGAAAGTATCCGCACTGCCTATATGCCTCAAGATTACACTGAACGCCTCCCTTTGACTCAGACACCCGTTCAATTTCTACAGCATTCAGGCGATCGCGAAGAAATCAACACCATTCAATTGCATTTAGCCTCCCTCAACTTTACCTATTCTGAAATGCACCATCCGATCTCTGAGCTTTCTGGTGGCCAGCAAGGAAAACTCTTTCTCCTGCAACTAGTACTCACAAGTCCCCAGTTTCTGCTCTTGGACGAGCCTACCCGCAATTTTTCCCCCACTTCTCAACCAGATATTCGACGTTTATTTGCAGACTACCCAGGCGGACTGGTTACAGTCTCCCACGACCGGACCTTCCTCAAAGAAGTCTGCCAAAAGATCTATCGTCTGACCGAAAATGGTTTGGTAGAAATAGAGTCGCTCTAACGTAAAAAAGATTGGCCAAAACCAATCTTGGAGAACAGAGAAAAAATGTTCTATTATACAAATCCTATAAAAATATATTAGTCAGTGTTATCCAATCCTCTATTGAAACTTTCCGCAGTGAGAAAAGTGCATGAAACGTAATAGTTTCATGCACTCGGAATTATTGAGACCTTAGGCTCAATAATTAGTCATGGAACTTCGAGGAAGTTCGCTGACGTCCGTTCTCACCTAAGGAAAGTTTCTAAGAGGACTTTATTTTCAATTTGAAAGATTGGCAAAACCAATCTTTTTTTCTATTTCTTCGCTGCCTCTTGTCCCATTTCTTGGGTGCGTTTGTAGGCTGCTTCCACTCCTGCAATAATGTCGCCCCGTAAGCCGACTTGTTCCAGGCGATTGACTCCTGCGATGGTAGAGCCACCTGGGCTACAAACTGCATCTCGCAAGCGGGCTGGGTGCTCGCCTGTCTCTAG
>CAKPZX010000014.1 GCA_934215455.1 uncultured Streptococcus sp. | reverse complement strand
ACTATATTAGTATATCATGACCTCACCTTACTGTCAACACTTTTTTCCAAAAAATTTTATTTTTTTGAAAGTTTTTTGAAATAAAAAAATAGAGAGGGAATCCTCTCTATTTATATTCTTGTCTGTATTTGTTTTCTTCAGCTTTGTTAGCCCATACATAATGACCTGGTTTAATTTCAACCATTTGTGGTTTGTCTTCAGAGTAATCATGTTGTTCTGGATCGTAGATTTTTAGAACTTTTTTACGTTCTAGAATTGGATCTGGAATTGGGACCGCTGAAAGTAGGGATTGTGTGTACGGATGGATTGGGTGATTAAATAGCTCTTCAGTTTCTGCTACTTCTACAATAACCCCTTTGTAGATAACTGCAATACGGTCAGATATGAAGCGTACAACTGACAAGTCATGGGCGATAAAAAGGTAAGTCAAGCCTAATTCTCTTTGAAATTTTTTCAAAAGGTTCAAGACCTGTGCACGTACTGAAACGTCAAGAGCTGAGATTGGTTCATCCGCAATGACAAATTCTGGTTCCATGACAAGTGCACGGGCAATACCGATCCGTTGACGCTGACCACCTGAGAATTCGTGAGGGTAACGTGTCAAATGTTCTGCAAGAAGTCCAACTTCATGCATAATATTTTTCACTTTTTCCTGACGTTCTTCTTCACTGTTAAACAAATGATAGTTGATCAAACCTTCAGAGATAATATAATCAACTGTTGCACGTTCATTCAAACTTGCTGCTGGGTCTTGGAAGATCATTTGAATTTTACGGATCAACTCTGATTTTTCACTGTGAGAGTTTCTTCCGTTGATCTTGCGACCGTCATAAATAATTTCTCCAGCACTTGTATCATTCAGACCGATGATCGCACGTCCAATTGTTGTCTTCCCACTTCCTGATTCACCAACAAGAGAGAAAGTTTCTCCCTTATTAATGAAGAAGTTGGCGTTCTTTACAGCAACGAATTTTTTACTTCCTTCACCGAAGGAAATTTCTAAATCTTTAATTTCAACTAATTTTTCAGTCATTTCCTTCCTCCTATTCTGTAATGTGAGTGAAGCCCATTTTTGAGCCAATCTTTTCGTGAAGGTTTTCGATTACTTCTGGTTTATGAACTGTTGGTGCATCTGGATGGAGCAACCATGTCTTAGCCCAGTGAGTATCGGTTACTTTGAAAGCAGGTGCCTCTTCTTCAAAATCAATCTGCATTGCATAGTCTGAACGAAGAGCGAAGGCATCTCCTTTGATTGGAGCATACAATGATGGCGGAGTCCCTGGGATAGAGTAAAGATCACCATCTGAGGTTGACAATTGAGGCAAGCTTGAAAGTAAGCTCCATGTATATGGATGTTTTGGATCGTAGAAAATTTCTTCTACTTTACCAAACTCAACAATTTCTCCAGCATACATAACGGCTACTTTATCTGCAATACTTGCAACCACACCTAAGTCGTGGGTAATAAAGATAACTGTAAATTGGTATTCTTTTTGAAGGGATTTCAACAAATCAATAATTTGCGCTTGAATGGTTACGTCAAGGGCTGTTGTTGGTTCGTCACAGATCAAGATATCTGGACGGCAGGCCAAGGCAATCGCAATAACGATCCGTTGACGCATCCCACCTGAATATTGGAATGGATATTCGTCAAAACGACGTTCCGCATCTGGAATTCCAACTTTCTCCATATAGTCCAAAGCCATTTCTTTGGCTTCTTTAGCTGTTTTCCCTTGGTGTTTGATAATGACTTCGGTAATTTGTGAACCAATTGTATTGATTGGGTCCAAACTTGTCATTGGATCTTGGAAAATTGTAGCGATTTTAGAACCACGAATATTTTCCCAATCTTTATTCGATTTCAGATCCGTCAATTCTTGACCACGATATTTAATCGAACCTTGGGCAATACGGCCGTTATCTTCTAACATTCCAGTGAATGTTTTTGTCAAAACTGATTTTCCTGAACCTGACTCACCAACTAAGGCAAGAACTTCACCTTCTACTAACTCAAGCGATACGCCACGAATAGCTGTCAGTACGCGATCGCGCACGTCAAATTCCACTACGATATCTTGAGCAGATAAAATAATATTGTTATTTGATGTCATATCTACTCCTCCTATCTATGTGTACGTGGGTCGCTGGCATCGGCCAAGTTTTGTCCGACGATAAAGAATGACAAGGATACTAAAATCAAAACAGTAAGCGGAATCCAGAATAGGTAGGCATTGGTAGTTACGTTTTGAGAATAGTCAGAAATCAACCGTCCCAGACTTGGAACTGTGATTGGAAGACCAAGTCCAAAGAAGGAAAGGAAAGCTTCGTAAGAAATAAAGCTTGGAAGCAACTGTGATGTTTGTGTCACGATAACAGATACCAATTGAGGCAAAATATTTTTCGTAACAATTTTCAAAGTTGGTGTTCCTAATGTTCGGCTGGCAAGGTTGTACTCCAAATCACGGTAACGCATGATTTGGACACGAATGGTATAGGCAATTCCGATCCATCCGGTTAAGGACATGGCAAGAATCAAGTTCCAGAAACCAGATCCCATTGAGTAAGTCAAGACAATAACGATCAACATAAATGGAATGTTTGAAATAACGTTATAAACTTCCATCATGATACGGTCGATAGATTTTGAGATCCCCCAAATTCCACCAACGATAACTCCGACTACCACGTTAATAACAGTGGCGATGAAGGAAATGATAATTGAATTCCGAGCACCAAACCAAACTCCATCAAAGAGGGATTTACCGTTATTATCTGTACCAAAGAAAGCTTTGGCACTTGGTGGATTCAAACGTGCTGAAAAGTCATTTACCTTACTTACGTCGTTGTAATCAAAATTTGAAAACATCGGGTAGACAAAACTCATCAAGAGAATCCCAATCAAAATAGCAAGCATAATGATCGTGGTTCTTTTTTTCAAGAATTGTCTGAATACAGATTTCCAGTATGAATACGCTGGAGCATCGATTACTTCAGAGGCAAAGTCATCGCGTTTTACAAACTGAAATTTATTTTTATCGATTGTAGCCATTATTTGCCTCCTTTCGTATTCGTTAATTTAATCCGTGGGTCAAGTACTGTCATCAAGATATCACCTAACATGGCAGCAAAGATACCAAGTGATGTGAAGATGAAGACAAGTCCGATGACCATGGTGTTGTTTGATGCTTTAATAGAGTCAATCAACATTTTACCCATACCTGGGAAAGCGAAGACTGTTTCAGTAAGGGTCGCACCTGAGATAACTCCAATAATAGCACCTGGAATACCAGACACCAATGGGACCATTGCATTTTTGAAGATGTGTTTTCTTGAGATCTCACGTTCTGATAATCCTTTTGAACGAGCAAAACGGACGAAATCTTGCGAGTGAATATCGATCATGTAACGACGAATCCAAACTGCGATAAATGGCGCACTCAACAAACCAAGAATCAGAGAAGGCAATACATATGAACGCCAATCCTGTGCTCCAAGAACTGGGAATGAGTCTGGAAGTCCAAAGAAAGAACCTGCTAGACGCACAATGTAAACAAGGGCAATAGTTGGAAGAGACATCATAAATGTCAAAACAGCCGTCGAGATGCTATCAAACCATGAGTTTTTGAACAGAGCCATGTAAGATCCTAATGGGATCGCAATCAAGTAAGCAATCGCAATACCAATCAAACCAATGATTGAAGAAGATGCAATCATGGATGGATTCTCATAGTTGCTCAACGTTGCTGTATAAGCATCCCCTTTACCAAATCGACTGATATCTTGTGAATCAGCTTTGCTTGGTGATTTGTAAGTACGTGAGTAGATATCGATTGAAGATGTCTTTTTACCTGTTGGGAAGTTCACTTCACTCTTCTTGGTCGTTCCTTGTCCTTGAGTAATCACTTGAAGAACTGGGGTATTAGAATAAGTTGGATATGAATTTCCAAGGTTTAAGGTTACAAAGTTTTGGTGTACATATGGGAATTGACCATTAAAGTACAAGAGGTATTTGTGTTTCGTACCAGAACCTACAACTGACCAACCAATAGATGGATCGTTTTCAATACGGATATAGCGTTTGAGATTTGGATTTGAGGCATCTTTCACCCAACCTGGATGATCAAATTGAATCAAATTCGCATAGAAGCTGATGACACGTTCAAAAACCGGAATTTCACGCACCGCATAAAAAGACTTACTTTCTGGGAAACGTTTCAACTGCCAACCATGACCTAATTTGTTAATGTATTCCTTATAGATCTTTTCATTAGCAGTTGTCGCGTCAACTGTTACAGACGAATCTTCTTTACTTGCTTTTTGTTGCAAGCTCTTTGAATCCATGTACTCCAAATAACCCATGCGATCGTAGACAGTATTTTCGTAGTTGATCTTCGAATCTTTTGTCTTCGCTACTTTATTGTAGTTAGGGTCATTCTTAAAGATGAGATTTCTCGGTGTTAGCGTATAGATAATCATGTAGGTTAATGTCGTGACGAGAAAGATCGACACTAACGAACGCAAAATACGCATAAAAACATATTTTTTCATATTTCATTCCTTTAATGTCCAAAAGAACTTTCTCCCCTAGAAGAGAAAGTTCTAATGAAAAGCAATAATTTAATTATTTAACGTGTTTTTCAAGATCTTGTTGAGCTTTTTTGTTTGACTCAGCTTTTTCTTTTTGCCATTTTTCACGTGCTTGTTCGTATTGTTTCTTAGTAACAGGTTCATCTTGAACTTCTACATATTTGAAGTATGCTGATCCTTTGTTACCAGCTTGAGCTGAAGCACCAGAGAATGGTACCACTTTAGAGATGACAGTTGCTGCACCTGATGATGACATTGTAGGTACTACAATCGCACTATCAGTCAACCAAGCTTGTGCTGCTGCATATTTTTCGTAACGTTTCACAACATCTTGTGTTTCGTTGTTTGCATCATCAAGAAGTTTTGCAAACTCATCCAAACCTACAGCTTTGGCTGATGGGTTATCTACCCCACCTGCAAAACCAAGGTATACTTTTGTTTGGTCTTCAGAAGATGGTTGGAGAGTATCAAGGTAAGTTGATGGATCTTGATAATCCGGGTTCCAACCGACCATACCTTGAAGGTCCCAATCTGCATCTGCAGCTGATGGGACATTCAATGTGATGTTCAACACTTCGTCTTGGTCCATCATTTGAAGATCAAGTACCACATTGTCTTTACCAAGAGTTTCTTCCACTGTTTGTTTCAATGATTGCATACGTGTAACTACACTTGTTGCATTTTGAATAACAGGAACGTCAATATGAATTGGGAACTGAACGCCGTCTTTTTGAAGTTCAGCTTTGGCTTTTTCAAGTTGTGCTTTCGCTTTATCTTTGTTGTAAAGACCATCTTGACCATCTGCAAGGTTGATACCCTTCCATTGGTCTCCATAAGTAGTCAACTTATCTGCAACTACATTTCCGAAGTCTTTTCCATCTACTTGTACGAACGCAGGGGCAACATATGTATTACGGATAGCTGGTTTAGCAAATTCTTTACCATTGACTTGTGCTGAATAGTTTTCACGATTCAAGGCAAAGGTGATAGCTTGACGGAAATCTTTGTTTAAGATTGCTTTCTTAGTAGAAGTTTTTTCAGCATCTGATTTCTTAGCAGTGTGTTTGTATGATTGGCGATCGATGTTGAAACCAAGGATTGATACACCTGAACCAGCTGGTGTGTTATAGATATTGTCCTTGTATTTTTTCTCTACTGTTGCAAAGTTTGAGCTAGATGGGAAAAGACGAGCAGCTGTATAAGCTCCATCAGAGAAACCACGTGCCAATGAATCTTGGTCTGATCCATCATAATAAGTCAATTTGACTTCTTTAAGGTGAACGTTTTTCTTATCCCAGTAGTTGTCATTCTTTTCAAATACAACGGATGATTTTGATGTAATAGATTTAAGAAGGAAAGGTCCGTTTGCAAGGACTGATTTCACATCGTTTGGTTGACCAAAATCATCTCCCTTACTCTTCAAGAAATCTGTGCTAATTGGGAACAAGATTCCGTTTGTTGTTTTAGAGTTCCAGAAGGTTTCAGGTTTGTTCAATGTATACTCAAGTGTGTAATCGTCTACAGCTTTGACACCAACTTGGCTGAAGTCTGTAGTTTTTCCTTGCACATAATCATCCAAGCCTTTGATTGAACCTTGAACTAATGGAAGTTCTTCTGATTTTTTATCAGCAGCGTGTTTCAAACCAGTCACGAAGTCTTTGGCAGTCACTTCACCGCGTTCTTCACCGTCTGCATCGTACCATTTAACACCCTTACGAATCTTGTAGGTATAAGTCAAACCGTCTTTTGAAACAGACCAATCTTCTGCAAGTGATGGCACAAGATTTCCATACTTGTCATTTTCCATCAAACCGTCTACGATGTTTGTAGTGAGATCTTGAGTGGCAGATTTAGAAGACACAGTATAGTCCAAAGTTGTTGGGTCAGTAGTGTAGACATAACCATAGTTTTTGTCTTCGCCTGAGCTTGCTTTGCTAGTGTTTGAACTAGAACATGCAGCTAACAATCCAGCTGCAAGGAGTGTTACTCCGGCAACTGCGAATACTTTACCTTTTTTCATAGGAATTCTCCAATAGTTTTTTTAGATTTGTTTAAGATTATATCACAAGTAGAAAAAAAAGTAAACTAAATTTTCTGAATATTTGCTTCAACCCCATCCAAAAACCTTGCTATGACTGACTTTTTAGGCTAATTGATGATTTTACGATTTTCCATTAATCATTTGTATGATACAATAGAGAGGACTAAGCAACGAGGAAACAACTGTGAAAAAAATCTTTCTTTCTTTTTTAACCTTCATCCTGCTGTTATGCAGTTTACCTTATCATGTCGTTCTAGCAGACGATCTAGATCTTCCTGCTCAAAGTGCTATTGCTGTTGAAGCTGATACAGGTAAAATCTTATATGAAAAGGGTTCAGAGAAAAAGCGAGATGTGGGGGGACTATCTACACTCTTGACCACTTATCTGATTTTCGAAGCCATTCATGAAAAAAAACTTTCTCTAAAAGATCCTATTAAATTGTCTGAGAAAGCTCTGGCCTTAAATGATATCGAAGGTGCTGGTACTCTTCCTATGGAGGCGAACCAATATACGGTTGATCAGTTATTGACTGCTCTTTTAGTTGGAAATTCTAGCACTGCTGCCTTGGCCTTAGCTGAGAAAGTGGGTGGCTCTGAGAAAAGCTTCGTTGAAAAAATGAAGCGGAAACTTTCTGAATGGAGCATTCAATCTCCTCATTTAATTAATGCTACCGGATTAAATACTCAAACCATCAGCGGAGATCCTGACGGGAAAGGAGACGAAAATCAATTGAGTGCTTATGATATTGCTGTCATTGCCAAGCACTTACTCCAGGATTTTCCTGAAGTGACCAAATATACTTCAAAACCCACTGCTCTTTTTTCAAACACGCAGATTGAAAACCCCAACCTGATGCTAGAAGGCATGCCGAATTACCGTTCGGGCGTTGACGGCCTTCGGGTCAGCAACTCTACCAAAGGAGGCATCACCTTTGCTGCATCAACGACGCAAAATGGCATCCATATGATCACAGTTGTCCTAGGAGTTGAGGCAGTTGACGGTGATCCGTACGCACGCTTTGTGGCTACTTCTTCTCTGATGAACTACGTGGTACGGACCTTTGTTTCTTCCATCGTCGTCAAAAAAGGAGATCCCTACGGAAAAAGTAAGGCAACTATCATGGATGGGAAGTCCGAGACTGTTTTAGCTGTTGCAAAAAAAGACTTCTATATCGTCGAAAAGCAAGGCAGCCAAGCAGAACCAAAAATTCAATTCAAGAGTGACCAAGAATCATTCCGAGCACCTGTCAAATCAGGCACAAATCTTGGAAAATTACACTACACTGATCCAGATAAAATCGGACGTGGCTACTTAGAAGATCAAGAACCAACAGTCGATATGGTAGCAGGAAGAACCATTGAGAAAAGCTTTTTCTTAAAGGTTTGGTGGAATGAATTTGTTCGTTATGTCAACGAAAAGCTATAAGCAAAAAAATCACAATGGAGTCAAATCCATTGTGATTTTATTTTGCTATTAAAACGAATTATCCTACAGATCCTTCCATTTCGTAGCTAATGAGTCGGTTTAACTCAACGGCATATTCCATTGGAAGTTCTTTTGTAAAGGGCTCTACAAATCCCATGACAATCATTTCTGTCGCTTCTGATTCAGACAAACCACGACTCATCAAATAATAAAGTTGTTCTTCTGAGATTTTTGAAACCTTGGCTTCATGCTCCAAAGCAACTTGTGAGTTGTGGATTTCATTAAATGGAATCGTATCTGATGCAGATAAATCATCCATAATAATGGTATCGCACTCGATATGAGAAACTGATTTCTTGGAATTTTTGTTAAAGGTTACTTGTCCACGGTAGTCTACCTTTCCGCCACCTTTCGCGATGGATTTGGATACGATAGACGAGCTAGTGTGAGGGGCATTGTGGATCATCTTGGCACCTGTATCTTGGTGTTGACCTGCATTCGCAAAGGCAATGGACAACATGGTCCCACGCGCTCCTTCTCCATCTAGATAAACAGATGGGTACTTCATGGTTGTCTTCGCTCCTAAGTTCCCGTCGATCCACTCAACTGTAGCATCTTTTTGAGCTTTGGCCCGCTTGGTGACCAAGTTGTAGACATTGTCAGACCAGTTTTGGATGGTCGTGTAGCGCATATAAGCACCATCCAAGGCAAAGATCTCAACAATCGCTGCATGGAGGCTATTGCTTGAATAGGTCGGTGCTGTACAGCCTTCCACATAGTGAACACTTGCTCCCTCATCCACGATAATCAACGTGCGCTCAAACTGACCTGTATTTTCATTGTTGATACGGAAGTAAGTTTGAAGAGGGACGTCTACTTTTACGCCTTTTGGTACATAAATGAAGGTTCCACCGGACCAGACTGCTGAGTTGAGGGCAGCCAATTTGTTATCCGTTGGTGGCACTAACTTCGCAAAGTACTGTTTGAAAAGGTCTGGGTATTCTTTTAGGGCAGAATCCGTATCGGTAAAGATAATCCCCAACTTTTCAAACTCTTCTTTCATATTGTGGTAAACCACTTCTGATTCATACTGAGCAGAAGCTCCCGCTAGGTAAGCACGTTCTGCTTCAGGAATCCCGATACGCTCAAAGGTTTCCTTGATTTTCTCTGGAACTTCGTCCCATGAACGGGCAGGTTTATCCGAAGGTTTTTGATAATAGATCAAATCATCAAAGTCAATCTCTGATAGATCGGCTCCCCAGGTTTGCATAGGCATCTTTTTGAAGGTTTCAAAAGATTTCAAACGGAATTCGAGCATCCATTCGGGTTCATTTTTTGCTGCAGACAATTCACGAATAACCGCTTCATTCAATCCCTTCCCGGTAGAGAGAATGGGTTGAACGTCATCGTGAAATCCAAATTTATATTCACCGAGATCAATTGGTTTCGGTTCGACTCTTTCTTCAGCCATAATTTCCTTTCTTTCTCTGTTTCTTCTTTTAACTATTTGCTACGTTCGATCGCTTTTTTAAGAGCATTCCAGGAGAGGGTCGCACATTTAATCCGTTGTGGAAATTTTGAGACTCCAGATAAGAAGGCTGCGTCTCCCAACTCCTCTTGCCGAGGATCTGATTGGCCTTGGACCATTTCTGAAAAGACCTGTGCCAATTCTTCAACTTCCTCTTTTGTTTTTCCCATTACAGCATCTGTCATCATACTAGCTGAAGCTGTTGAGATCGTACAGCCTGAATTCACAAAGGCAATGTCTTCCACCCTGTCATTCTCGTCAAATTTCACACTCAACTGGATCACATCTCCACAAGTTGGATTGTTGAGTTGAATCTGATCAACATCTTCAATCTGTCCTTGGTGGTGGGGGTGTTTTGAATGATCGGCTACGACCGCCATGTACAGCGAATCTAATTTAGAAAGTGCCATTGAAAAACTCCTTTGCTTTGATCAATGCCTCAATTAATTTATCACAGTCCGCCTTGGTGTTGTAGATATAAAAACTTGCTCTCGTTGTCGCTGGGACTTGTAGGTATTGAAGAAGCGGTTGTGCACAGTGATGACCCGCACGAACGGCAATTCCTTCATAATCTAGTGCTGTTGCTAAGTCATGCGGATGGAGATCTCCTAGATTAAAGGAAATGACGCCAGAACGTTGGGCTAAGTCTTGGGAACCATAGATGGTCAAGCCTTCGATAGCCTGTAATTTTGGAAACACATAGGCAATCAATTCTTGCTCATGCGCTTCTACCTGGTCCATCCCCAGCTCTTCTAAGTAATCGATTGCTGCACCAAGACCAATTGCACCCGCCATATTAGGTGTTCCAGCTTCAAATTTCCAAGGCAATTCCTTCCAAGAGGCAGATTGCTCGTAAACAAAGTCAATCATCTCGCCCCCAAACTCGATCGGAGACATTTGCTCTAAGATTTCTTCCTTCCCATAGAGGACACCAATCCCTGTTGGTGCAGCCATCTTGTGGCCAGAAAAAGCAAAGAAATCCGCATCTAAGTCTTGTACATCAATGGCCATATGAGGGGTTGATTGAGCACCATCTACGACCATGATCGCTCCAACTTCATGAGCTAATCGAGTAATTTCCTTGATCGGATTGACCACCCCTAAGACATTCGAAGCATGGGTGATGGAGACAAATTTTGTCTTCTCACTAAGCTTGCTCTTTAAGTCCTGCATATCCAGTAAGCCATCTTTTAGATAGACATAGACCAGTTTTGCTCCAGTCTTCTTGCAGGCTTGCTGCCAAGGAATGATGTTGGAGTGATGTTCCATGATGGAAATCAGGACTTCATCCCCTTCCTTTAGGACTTCTTCTGCATAGCGGGCTACCCAGTTGAGTCCGGTCGTTGTCCCTCTTGTAAAGAGCACTTCCTTGGTTGATGAAGCATTGATAAATTTTCTGACTTTCTCACGCGCTGCCTCATAGGCTGCTGTCGCTCGTTCAGCCAAAGTATGGACTCCACGATGAACATTGGCGTTATCTTGCAAATAATAGTGATTAACGGCTTCAAGAACACGTTTAGGTTTTTGCGTCGTCGCTGCATTATCTAGATAAACCAAAGGCTCATCGTGAACTAGTTGATCGAGAATGGGAAAATCTTGAGCAATCGTATTTTTATCTAGCATTGTTTCTCCTTAGCGTTGAGATAACTTTTCTTCGATGGTGGCAATCATTTCATCACGTACTTCTTTAACTGGGATTTCAACAATAACAGATCCCAAGAAACCACGCACTACTAAACGTTCTGCTGTGTGTTGATCCAGACCACGACTCATGAGGTAATACATATCTTCTGGGTCCACTTGACCGATCGATGCAGCATGGCCTGCTGTGACATCATTTTCATCAATCAAGAGGATTGGGTTGGCATCTGAACGCGCTTGATCCGATAACATCAAGACACGGCTTTCTTGCTGGGCATCTGCTCCTTTAGCCCCCTTGATAATATGACCAATTCCGTTGAAGGTCAAAGTTCCTTTTTCAAGAATAACCCCGTGTTGCAAGATATTTCCGATCGAGTTGCAACCAAAGTTGGTCACGCGGGTGTCAATTCCTTGCACCTGACGACCGCTTGATAAGGCAACGACTTTCAAATCTGCATGACTTCCGTTTCCAACCAAGTCACTATCAAAGTCCGCAACCACATTACCTTCGTTCATAACACCGATAGCCCAATCAATGCTGGCATCCTGACCTAGTTTCCCACGTCGACTGATGTAGGCTGTTACATTTTCACCCAGACGGTCAATCGCCGCAAATTTCACTTGGGCACCTGAGCGGGCAATCACCTCAACCGTCACATTAGCAGTTGCTTTTGCTGAACCTTCACCTTTTGATTCTAGGCGTTCCAAATAGCTAAACTTGCTGTTTTTGCCTGCAATAATCAAAATGTGTTTATTAAAAGGTACATCACTATCACTATCCTGGTAGAAAATACCTTCGATTGGTTCTGAAATTTCGACATTGTCTGGAATATAAAGGACAGCCCCACTATTAAAATAAGCCGTGTGGTATGCTGCTAGTTTGTCATCATCGTATTTAACCGAAGACATGAAGCAATCTTCTACCACCTGCGGAATTTCTTCTAGGGCAGTATGGAAATCTGTGAAAAGGACTCCTTGGTCTGCCAAGGCTTGTGGCACCTGTTCAAATACAGTTTGAGTTCCAACTTGGACCAATTTTAAGTTTGAATCGAGGGCTGTAAAATCGGGAACATTAGCAGAAGCCTCGCTTTCTGTGATCGTCCCATCTCCAAGATTCCAGCGGTGAAATTTGACGCGTTCAATGGCTGGCAATTCCAACTGATCGATCTTGTCAAAAGCTTTTTTTCGTAAATCTTGCAGCCAGCTTGGCTCAGCATGCAGTTCCGAAAAGAGGGTAATATTTTCAATACTCATTTTTTTCTCCTAATAAAGATACTATCTGTTTGATTTTATGACAACATTAGATCACTTGTCATCAGGTTATAGTTCTTCTTTATAGTCGTAACCGAGTTCTTCTGCAAGTTGTGCATAGCCTTCCCGTTCCAAGCGTGCAGCCAATTCTGGTCCACCTGAAAGCACGACACGGCCTTCCATCATGACATGGACGACATCTGGAGTAATGTAGTTCAACAAACGTTGGTAGTGGGTGATGATCATAGCTCCAAAACCTTCACCCCGCATTGCATTAACCCCTTTAGATACGACCTTAAGAGCATCGATATCCAAACCAGAGTCAATTTCATCCAAAAGGGCAAATGTTGGTTCCAACATCAACAATTGAAGGATTTCATTGCGCTTTTTCTCACCACCTGAGAAGCCTTCGTTCAAATAGCGTTCTGCCATTTCTTCTTTCATGTTGAGCAGTTCCATCTTTTCATCCAATTTTTTGATGAAATCACGAATAGAGATCTTCTCGTCCTCTTCTTTACCAGCATTCATGGCTGCACGTAAAAATTCTGCATTGGTAATTCCTGGGATTTCTGAAGGGTATTGCATGGCAAGGAACAAGCCCATCCGTGCACGTTCGTCTACTTCCAATTCCAAGATGTTGACACCATCAAAGAGAATTTCCCCTTTGGTTACTTCATAATTTGGGTTTCCCATAATGGCAGCTGACAGAGTAGATTTCCCTGTTCCGTTTGGTCCCATGATGGCTGCGATCTCACCAGTTTTTAGGGTCAGGTTTACACCTTTTAAAATTTCTTTGCCTTCAATTTCAACGTGAAGGTCTTTAATTTCTAATGTCGACATTGCATTCCCTTTCTTTTTACTTTGAAGTCTAGAAGGTTCTCAAAGCATCGATTCCTTCATCACAAAGTATTTTTTTACCTTTCAAGTATATCAAAAAAAAGCCTAAATGGCTTTTCTTTTGATTAGAACTATTCTTATTTAGTTTTTTCTTTTCGTTTTTGACGAACTTCCTCCCGGTAGGAAGAATTCCCTATATAGCGCAGAACATTTAACAAAGGACTATGATGTGGCCCCAGAACCCCGATCAATTCTGCTAACAGCTCTACCCCAAACAAGAGCCCGATCACAAGTAGGACGCCCCCAATGCGGCTCGAGATATTGAGTAAGAGAGAAATCAAGGAGAAGATCATCGAAATCCCATAGATCACAAGCACAGTTCCCCGATGTGTCAAGCCCAGAGAAAGAAGTCGGTGGTGCAAGTGATTGCGATCCGGTTTATAAAATTTTTGACCAGACAGGGTCCGACGGATAATGGCTAAAAAGGTATCTGTAATCGGTACTCCGAGGATAATCATGGGCGTGACTACCGCAACAGCTGTCGCATTTTTCAAACCTTGCAAGGACAAGACAGAAATCATGAATCCAATAAACAAGGCACCGGTGTCTCCTAGATAGAGAATAGCTGGATGGTAGTTAAAGGGAAAGAAACCTGCGATGGACGCAACCAAGACAAAGATCGTCATGGTCAGAAAGAGATTGGGTACTGGTAGAAAGAAATAGGACACAATCCCCATTGTCACTAGGGAAATAATAGAGACCCCACTCACCAAGCCATCTAATCCATCTATCAGATTGACCGCATTGGTAATGGCAACAATCCAAACCACCGTCAAAAGATACGATAGCCATGGTTCAAAATGAAGCAAGGGCCCACCAAATGGAATCTTGAAATCATTCAGCCGAAAATCTGTCAAAAACCAGACCAGACTCGCTGCCAGCAGGATGCCGATCATCTTCTTCTTGGCAGACAATTCTTTTACATCATCGATCAAGCCTGTGAGCGCGATAATCCATCCTGCGCCCACGACCGGCAAGGTATAGGATAGGTAACTTTTGATTGGTGCGTTGGTGGATGTCAGCATGGGAATTAACACGAGAGTCGCAATCGAAAAAGCGATCACAATAGACAGTCCACCCGCGCTTGGCATGGGCTTGGTATTGATCCGACGCGCATTCGGATAATCTACGGCATCAATCTTAAAGGAGAATAGGCGAACCAAGGGCGTCAATACCAAGGCAATCATAAAAGTCCCAATCAGCACCAGAACAAATTGCAAGGAAAAGGACATCATAAGCTAGCAACTTTCTTCAAATTCTCAATCGCACCAGACACCATTAATAAATGACCATGTTCCTGCAGAACGGCCCGTGTCACTTCTGAATCATCCGCATACTCCCGAATGATAGCAAGTAACCAGGTTGGATATTGATTTGGTTGATCCTCTGTATCAATCAAGACAGTTAAATAATAATCATATCCCATTTTGTATAATTCAGAAGTATCCACTGGAAAGCTGACCGTTTTTGAAAAGGCAACTGCTTGCTGGATATTTGAAAAACGCAAAATGTAATAGATATACTGACTTACTGGTGCTTCAGATGTCGGATCTTGTTCTTGATTGTCACGTAACTCTTCTTGTTCCAAATGGTGAATGGCTTCTGCATCCCCTTTTGTCTTATCAGAGATCGTTTTTTCCAAGGTTTTGATAAATTCATCTGGCGTCATGCGCGACAACTCTTCCATATCAGGAAGATCTGACAAATCCTCAAAATCCAATTGTTGGTCAATCTTTGATTTGGTAACAAAAACATCCAATTTATCTGGTTTTGGTGTCACACGAAAACTCAGCATCCCGCTATCCAGGAAGCTTTCTGGCATTTCGAGCTCATCCAAAATGGCGTAAAAAAATTCTTCTGTTTTTTCTTGTGGGACAAGGAAATCAGCAATTTCCATCCCACGTTCTTCTAAGTCTTCTAGTTGGATCGTGATCTTAATAGTTGAATCACTAATTTGCTTCATCTTCATAGCATAACCTCATACTTCTAGTCTTACTATTATACTAAAAAATTGGATAGAATTCAAAAAAAGGATGTATAGAAAAGAGGTCGGGACAAAAGTCTCCAACCTCAGAAAACAATTTGATCAAGTTCAACCGTTATCTTAGAAAATAACACGGAAGAGTCCATACAATAGTAAGATGGAACCAAGAACAATCCGGTATTTCCCAAAGACGGTGAAATCATGATTTTTCACATAATCTGTCAAGAAGCGGATGGCGTACATGCTGACCACAAAGGCCACTCCCATCGCTACCAGTAGAATAAAGAGTTGCCCCAGTGCTAG
This sequence comes from uncultured Streptococcus sp., assembly GCA_934215455.1. Taxonomy (GTDB): domain Bacteria; phylum Bacillota; class Bacilli; order Lactobacillales; family Streptococcaceae; genus Streptococcus. The sequence goes on along the minus strand of CAKPZX010000014.1, from coordinate 19,842 downwards.
TGAATGCCCGCCAAGAGCGAATTTTCCAACCTTTAAGAGGCTAGCCCCAAACATGGCTGGTATCCCCAAATAAAAGGTAAATTCTGTCACCACTGGACGGCTAACACCATTGATCAAGCCACCTACAATCGTAGCACCTGAACGGCTTGTTCCTGGAAATAGCGATAAAACTTGGAATAGTCCAATATAAAGAGCTGTTCGATAAGGTAGCTTATGCAATTCCGTTACTGCTGGCTCAACTTGTTCTCGTCTTTCCAGATAGATAAAGGCAATCCCGTAGGTGATCAACATAATCGCAACGGAAATAGAATTGTGGAAATGCGCCTCAAACCAATCATCCAATTTAAAAACAAAGACAAGAGGGAGCGTTGCAACCGCAACTTTTGCCCATAATTGCCAAGTCCGACGTACTTCTAGTGGAGATTTACCAGGTTTGAAGGGATACAATTTATCGAAATAAATTACCACAACCGCTAGGATCGCTCCCAATTGGATCACAACATTGAACATCTCCATAAAGGCTGGATCTTGATTTTTAAACTGCACAAAATCCTGTAACAGAATCAAGTGACCTGTACTTGAGATCGGCAACCATTCTGTAATCCCCTCGACAATCCCAAAAAGAACCGCCTTGATTAATTCGATCAGAAACATCTTTTTCTCCTAAACTTACATTTGCTCTATTATATCATAAATCTATGGACTGGACCAGGCCTTCTAAACTAGAAGGAAAAGAGCGACCAAGACCATTCTTAGTGCTACTTAGAAGGCACCAAAGCCTCCTCCGCCTCCTCCGCCAGAGAAACCTCCTCCACTACCAGAAGAAACTGTGAAATGACTAGCTGTCGATGCTGTTGATCCATAGGTAGACATGGCATGACTTGAACGGGTCACATCGTGATAGAATGGGGTGTAAACGAAGGCGTTTAGGGCTTGATTTTCTAACTGAATATTCCGAAGTTTCATGACCTTTGTGACCTGATCGGCTACACCATACAAGGCCGCATAGACCAATAAGCGATTCCATAGGACCAGAGACTGCAACTCTGCATCGTTGAGGTGAGCAATCTCTTTTAACATCCGACCAAAACTATCCCAGTAATAGCGTTGCTCAGCACCCGCAAGATTGACAACGCCATCTCGTAGGCAGGCCTTAAAGACACCATTGAAGCGCACTGGCATAAACCAAAGTATGAGGATCCCTATCAAACAAGGAACAGAGAACCAACCCATCCCAAAGATAGCAAAGATTTCTGCTCCAAGAGCGATAAACCAAGCAGCCCAACCAAAGAAGAGACTTCGTCTAGCTTGCGCTTCTTCTTTTGCTTCTAAAGGGCGATAGTAGCTTGGCAAATGGAGATCTTCCACCTTTCGATGAACATCTCGGGCCACTTGGTTCACAGCCGTATCAAAACGAGCCTGAGCCTTACTTCCTAGTGAACGAATCGCATCTTGATCTGCTTTTTTGGCATGTTTGTATACATCATCACTGAATTCATAATTCTCAAAGAGACGGTTAACAGGACAGGAAACTTGATCCCCAAAAGCCATATTCATAAAGGAGCGTTCAAAATCATCCACATGTCTATGAGACTTTCTGGTCAAAACGACTTCATTTCCTTGTTGCTCGTAGACAATCACTCCACGATCCATCAGATCTAGCAATGTAGCTTGAAGCATTTTTTCAAATGTAAATACCGGAGGAGTTGCCTTCTCTTTATTGGTCGGGGAGGCCTCATCTAATTCAGCTGAATAAACAACCGAGCTCATGACAAGAGGTGCAATATCCTGTGGAATTTCATAAAGACGAGTATCGGTCGGATAGGTCACACCAGGCCAAATCATTTTTTTGAACCGATTGCGACCCAAGAGAGAAAGAAGCCAGAGTGCAATAATGAAGGCTGGCAAGATCCAGTTCCAAAACATGCGTGTCCAGTATTTTTCCTGTTCAATTTTAGCTTGGTTCTTGTGAAATTCATCCAATTTGGTTAATCCTGTATTTCGACCAGAATCATACAAAGTAGTTAGATCTGACTTCAACCAGTAACCATACAACTCCACAGCCTTTCCTTTGCCTAAGTTATAGAAAGTGGCAGAATAGATTCCATCTTCTTTCTTTACAGTCACATCCGGTCCCATAAAGGCTGTATGGATATACAGTTCCGACTGGGCATTGGCGGGTGCAAACTTAGGAATGACACGAAATTGAACTTCGTCCACCTTCTGATCGCCATCCGTAATTGGTTTCCAGTTCAACTGCAAGATATCCTTGTGTGAATAAAGAAGATTTTTTAATTTCCATGTGACTTTTATTTTGACTGTATCTTGCGCTACACCACTGTTATAAATTTTCACTCGGTAGCCATCACCTAGATTCGTAATCTCGGGTTCTCTTTGAAGATCACGACCTTCCACCTCAACCTTTGGCGGTATCTCAATTGCAAAGCCTTGTGGCATATTCCCCGCAGTTCCTAGGCTAACATACTGCCCTCTATAAGAATCTTTGAAATAATAAACCAGTTCTTCCTCATAGGTGGCGTCGTCCCAGGTGTCCAAGGTCAAGGTTCCACCATAGTAAAGTACATCATAAGATGGGCTAGATGCATGGACGTTCTGACTAACAAAAAGGCAGGCCAGAAAGGCAAAAAAAACATACAAATACTTTTTCATTTGATCACGCTCCTTTGTATTATTATAGCATTTTTTAAATAAAAAGAGGACCATGTTTGAAATGCAGCCTATTTTACTGTACAATAGGAGAAGTTAAAATAAGGAAGAGGAGAAAAAATGAAAAAAACATTATTCGCGCTCTTAACAGGGCTTTTCATTTGCCTGGGGATCACACAGGTTGTTCATGCAGATGACTATTTACGAATCGGAATGGAAGCAGCCTACGCTCCTTTCAACTGGACCCAAGAAGATGATGCAAATGGAGCTGTTAAAATTGACGGTACCAATCAATATGCCAATGGGTACGATGTCCAAATCGCCAAAAAAGTTGCTGAGGAGTTAGGTAAAAAACCTCTGATCGTAAAAACATCTTGGAACGGTTTAATTCCAGCCCTCACTTCTGGTAAAATCGATATGATTATCGCTGGGATGAGTCCAACCGCTGAACGTAAAAAAGAGGTCGCCTTCTCCAAGAGCTACTATACCAGTGAACCGGTCATGCTCGTTCGTAAAGATGGAAACTATGCAAACGCCACTAGTCTAGATGACTTTAAGGATGCAAAGGTCACCTCTCAACAAGGGGTCTACCTCTATTCTCTCATTTCCCAACTCAAGGGTGCGAAACAAGAAACTGCAATGGGTGATTTTGCCCAGATGCGTCAAGCTTTAGAATCAGGTGTTATTGATGCCTATGTTTCTGAACGTCCCGAAGCCCTAACCGCCGAGTCCGCTAATTCTAAATTTAAGATGATTCAATTCAAAAAGGGATTTGAAGTTGGGGAAGAAGATGCGACTATCGCTATCGGGATGAAGAAGGGTGACACTAGAATTGACCAAGTCAATGCCGCACTAGCTAAGATTTCGTCTGAAGACCAAGTCAAACTCATGGATGATATGATTAAGAAGCAACCAGCTTCCAGTGATGCTAGTGATGATAAGCAGACATTCTTTAGCCAAATGATGAAGATTTTAAAGGATAATGGCCCACAGTTCTTACGGGGAACTGGAATGACCCTCTTAATCTCTATGACTGGAACTATCGCTGGGTTGATTATCGGTTTGTTAATCGGTGTCTTCCGGACAGCTCCGAAGGCTAAAAATAAATTCCTTGCTGGATGCCAAACTGCCTTTGGTTGGTTCCTCAATGTCTACATTGAAATCTTCCGTGGAACTCCGATGATCGTTCAATCCATGGTCATTTTCTACGGTTCCGCCCAAGCCTTCAACATTTCCTTGGATCGTACCTGGGCCGCCATCTTTATCGTATCAATCAATACCGGAGCTTATATGAGTGAGATTGTTCGTGGTGGGATCTTAGCAGTGGATCCAGGTCAGTTTGAAGCAGCGACTGCTCTAGGAATGACCCATGGACAAACCATGCGCAAGGTCGTCCTTCCACAGGTTGTTCGCAATATCTTGCCAGCAACAGGGAATGAATTTGTTATTAACATCAAGGATACATCTGTTTTGAATGTTATCTCTGTAGTTGAACTGTACTTTACAGGAAATACGGTCGCAACTCAAAACTACCAATACTTCCCAACCTTTACGATCATCGCTGTGATTTACTTCGTTCTCACCTTTACTATCACACGAATTCTTCGCTACATCGAACGTCGCTTAGATTCTGACACCTACACTACAGGTGCCAATCAAATGCAAGTTAAAGAGGTGAAATAATGGCAGAAAAAATTCTTGAAATCAAACATTTAAAAAAATCTTATGGTCAAAATGAAGTCTTGAAAGATATTTCGCTCACCGTTGAAAAAGGAGAGGTGATCTCCATCATCGGGAGCTCTGGTAGCGGAAAATCAACCTTCCTTCGCTCCATCAATCTTCTAGAGACTCCTACTGCTGGAGAGATTCTCTATCGTGGGCAAAATGTTCTTGATCCTGAGTATGATCTTACCCACTACCGCGAGAAATTGGGGATGGTTTTCCAAAGTTTTAATCTCTTCGAAAATTTAAACGTCTTGGAAAATACCATCGTTGCACAAACGACCGTCCTCAAGCGTGATCGTGAAACTGCAGAAAAAGTTGCCAAAGAAAATCTTGAAAAAGTCGGTATGGGATCTCAATATTGGGCTGCCCGTCCGAAACAACTTTCAGGTGGTCAAAAACAACGGGTCGCCATCGCACGTGCTCTCTCAATGGATCCTGATGCCATTCTCTTCGATGAACCGACTTCTGCCCTAGACCCAGAAATGGTTGGGGAAGTCTTGAAAATCATGCAGGAGCTTGCAAAAGAAGGACTCACCATGATTGTCGTAACCCACGAAATGGAATTTGCCCGTGATGTCTCTAGCCGGGTCATCTTCATGGACAAGGGTGTCATCGCTGAGCAAGGTGATCCAAAAGAAATCTTTAGCAATCCAAAAGAAGAACGGACCAAGGAATTCCTTCAACGCTTCTTACATTAATCTCTTGAAACAGTTTGCTTACCAGTATCGAAGCAAGCTGTTTTTTTGTACCGCTTCTGCTTTTGAGGCATAGAAAAAACCAGAGAGCAAACTCTCTGGTTTTCAATTGGAACAACAAATTAATCTTCAAATTTTTGATGATTTTTGTCATAAAAATCAATCAATCCAAGTGCAGTTTCAAACGAGATGTTCTTTACTTTTGCACGTCCTTGAGCCAAGGCAATGATAGACATTTCACGGGCATTTGTTTCTTTACTGATACGATACCCAGTAATTTTCTTATCACGTACCCATCCAACAACTGATTCTACTTTTTCAAAGTTCGATTTAGCCATGATCTTTCTCCTATATTATTATTTCCAATACTAATATAAATTTTTTTGCACATTTTGTCAACTAAAATCGCTGAAAATACGAACCTTTTTTAAAAAATGAAAAAAAGTTTACTTTGCTTTCAAGGCTGATAATATTTGTGTACGAATGTTTTCGACGCCATCTGGGTTTGCTGGTAGGAAAATCGTATTATTCCCTTCTTTATCTGCAAAATTATTTAAGGTATCCAAGTATTGGTTGGTTAAGAGAATGGACATGATTTGTTCTTCGGTCAAATCAACATTCGCACCTTTTAACTCTTTAATAGAGTCTGCCAATCCATCGACAATGGCCTTCCGTTGCTCGGCAATACCAACCCCGTGCAAACGGTCTTTTTCCGCCTCTGCTTCGGCAGCAGTAACGATCTTGATCTTGTCTGCTTCTGCCAATTCCTGAGCTGCCACACGTTTTCTTTGCGCTGCATTGATCTCGTTCATGGATTGTTTCACTTCGGCATCTGGCTCAACTTTGGTGATCAAGGTTTTAACAATAATATATCCATAAGTTGACATTTCTTCTGCTACTTGTTTTTGAACTTCAAGAGCGATTTCATCTTTTTTCTCAAATAATTCATCCAAGGTCAACTTAGGCACAGAAGAACGAAGAGCATCTTCAATGTATGATTTAATCTGTGATTCTGGACGCATGAGTTTGTAGTAGGCATCCTTTACGTTGCTTTCGTTCACTCGGTATTGCGTCGCCACATTCATGGTAACGAACACGTTATCCTGAGTTTTTGTTTCAACCACGATCTCACTCTGCAAGACGCGCAATTGAACTCGTGCGGCAATTTTATCGATGCCAAAAGGCGCTCGCATATGAATGCCACTATCGCTAATTTTTTGATAGCGACCAAAACGCTCGATGATGGCAACAGATTGTTGCTTGACCACATATAGTGAGCTAATCACAATGACTCCTGCAACTAGGAGCAAGAATAAAACAAAGATAATAAATCCAGGCATAAAAAGTTCCTCCTTTTAATTTACGCATATCATATCACAAGTCTTCATAAAAAAGCAATATATTCCCTAAAAATATATTGCTTAAATAGTCGATTATTTCTGCATGATACTCAGACCAGCATATTATAGAGTGTTTCATTGCCGTTCAAGTTAATGAAAGACGGATCAAAACGCTCGATACGGTTAACCAAGCCTGCATAGTCATGCTTGTTAGCTAAAGTGATACCGATTAAGACAGGACCAGTCCCTTTACTAGCACGCTTGATATATTCAAAACGTGTGATATCATCATTTGGCCCTAAGATATCATTTACAAATTCACGAAGGGCCCCTGGACGTTGTGGGAAATTGACGATAAAGTAGTGTTTGACCCCATCGTAGATCAAGGCACGTTCTTCCATCTCAGGCATACGGTTGATATCATTATTCCCACCTGAGATAATACAACAAATGGTTTTCCCCTTGATGTATTCGCGCAAGATTTCAAGGGATGCCACACTGGCCGCTCCTGCTGGTTCAGCTACAATCCCTTGTTTGGAATAAAGATCAATCAAAGTCTCTGAAATCAAACCTTCATCGACCCCAACAAGAGTTTCCACATGCTGACGAGTCACTTCATAAGTCGATTGCCCTACCTTTTGCACGGCAATCCCATCTGCAAACTTATCAATTTCTGGTAATTTGACGGGACCACCTGCTTCAAAAGCGGCCTTCATGGAGCGCGCTCCTTCGGCCTCTACCCCAATGACTTCAATCCGAGGATCCGTTTCTTTGATATAGGTAGAAACACCTGAAATGAGGCCTCCTCCACCGACAGGGACAAGGACAGCATCAAAGGCAATCGATTCTTTTCGAGCTTCCTCAAGAATTTCATAGGCCACTGTCCCTTGGCCAGCCTGTACGTGTGGATCATCAAACGGGTCAATAAAGGTCCGTTTTTCTGCAAGAGTAAATTCTTGGGCCGCCTTAGCTGACGCATCAAAGGTATCCCCGACCAACTTAATTGTTACATAATCCCCACCAAAGAAGCGGACTTGGCCGATCTTTTGTTGCGGTGTTGTAATCGGCATGAAGATGGTCGCTGGAATCTTCATTTCATTACAAGTATAAGCAACCCCTTGCGCATGGTTTCCCGCAGAAGCACACACTACCCCACGTTCCCGCTCTTCTTTTGAGAGTTGAGAAATTGCAAAATACGCTCCACGAATCTTGAACGAACGAACACGTTGGGCGTTTTCTTTTTTCAAATAAATCTTTGCCCCATATTTTTCAGATAAATAGTGGTCGTATTCAAGGGGCGTATTGACAACGACTCCACTTAATATTTTATGGGCCTTGGCCACATCTTTTGCTGTTATCATTTCATACCTCTGTTGCTGTGTATTGATCAAAAAAGCAAGCCAGGGTGTCCCAACTTGCTTAGTCTTCTACAGACAATTAGTTGTAGATTTTGAAGGCGTCATCGTCGTTTTGACCAACGAATGGCATCGCTTTACGCAATTCAGCACCAACTTTTTCAATTTCAAGGTTAGCAGCTTGTTCACGGTAAGCAGTTAATTTTGGACGTCCAGCTTTGTAGTCGTTAACAAAGTCGTTAGCGAAGTTACCATTTTGAATGTCAGCAAGAACAGCTTTCATATTTTCTTTCACTTGTTCAGTGATTACACGTGGGCCTGATACATAGTCACCGTATTCAGCAGTGTTAGAGATTGATTGACGCATTTTCTTGAAGCCACCTTCGTAGATCAAGTCCACAATCAATTTCATTTCGTGAAGAACTTCAAAGTATGCCAATTCTGGAGCATAACCGGCTTCAGTCAATACTTCAAAACCAGCTTCGATAAGGGCAGTCAAACCACCACAAAGTACAGCTTGTTCTCCGAACAAATCTTCTTCCGTTTCTTCTTTGTAGGTTGTTTCAAGAAGACCAACGCGTGCCGCACCAACACCTTTACACCAGTCCATAGCGATATCTTTCGCATTACCTGTAGCATCTTGATAGACTGCGTAAAGTGCTGGTACACCAAATCCTTCAGTATAAGTACGACGAACCAAGTGACCTGGTCCTTTCGGTGCACACATAAAGACATCGACATCCGCTGGAACTTTGATGAATTCAAAGTGGATATTGAATCCGTGTGCAAAACCAACAGCATTACCCGCTTCAAGATTTGGCGCAATTTCTGTTTCGTACAATTCTTGTTGGATTTCATCCGGAGCCAAAATCATGATCACGTCTGCCAATTTAGTCGCTTCTGCTACTGTATAGGTATCAAAACCATCTTCTTTTGCTTTATCGAATGATTTACCTGGACGTACACCGATGATGACATCATGACCTGAGTCACGCAAGTTTTGTGCATGCGCATGTCCTTGTGAACCATAACCGATCACAGCAATTTTCTTACCGTTTAATGCTGCAACTTTAACGTCTTTTTCGTATTCCATTTGAACTGCCATAAGTAAAATCTCTTTTCTATTTTATTATTTGCCTTTTTAAGGCGGAGTTGACAATGTTAAGGTGAGAATTAATCTCGAGTAAATCCGGTTGCACCGGTGCGGGCAATGTTTTTAATCCCATAAGGTCGAATAACACGAATGAGGGCTTCACTCTTTTCTGCATTTCCCGTCATTTGAACTGTGATAGAGCTTGGGGCTACATCGACCACGGTCGCACGGAAAGGTTGAATGATGGCCAAGATTTCTGCTCGCTTCTCAGCAGGTGCAGAAACTTTCACCAAAATAACTTCGCGCTCCAAGTGTGGTTTATCTGTGATGTCGCGAACTCGAATCACATCCACCTGACGGTTAAGCTGTTTGATGATTTGCTCTACCTCTTCATGTGAAGCAACATCAATGATAATAGTAATCCGTGATACATTTGGGTTTTCTGTTGCGCCCACAGAGATGCTTTCGATATTGACTTGACGTCTCGATAGAACTCCTGTAAAGCGGTTCAGAACACCTGAGCGGTTTTGAAGTTTGGCTGTTAACATTCTACGCATTAAACTTCACCCCCAACATTTCATGATTACTCTTACCAGCTGGTACCATCGGTAAGACATGCTCTTTCCGAGAAATGTCTACTTCGATGAACATTGGTACATCTTCTGTGATAACTTCCAAATCCTTCTCCAGAGTTTCAGGATTATCAAATTTATAATTCTTGATCCCGTAAGCTTGCGCCATCAATTGGAAATCCGGAAGGCTATCAAAGACTGACTCTGACGTCCGACCATCATAGAAGGCTTCTTGCCATTGACGGACCATTCCAAGCGAGTGGTTGTTGAGCATAACGACCTTGATCGGAACCTTATAAATATTTAAGATCGCCAATTCTTGGTTGGTCATTTGGAAACCACCATCTCCGACAAAGAGAACAACTTCTTTATCTGGATTGGCAATTTTCGCTCCGATAGCTGCAGGAACACCGAATCCCATCGTTCCTAGACCACCAGATGTCACCAATTGGCGCTCATTTTGGTATGGATAGTATTGAGCTGCCCACATTTGGTGTTGTCCAACGTCTGTGACGACAATAGCGTCACCCTTGGTCAACTCTCCGATGCGTTCAATCACAGCTTGTGGTTGCACAACCCGTTCCTTCTTATCGTAAGAACGAACCCGGTTCTTATCTTGGGTCACCTTTTCGATCCATTTTTCTGTGTTGTTATGAACCGTTGGCTCTGCTAGCAACTGCTGCAAGGCTTTCTTTGCATCGCCAACCACAGGAATGTCGACAGCAATGATCTTACCAATCTCTGCAGGATCAATGTCGATATGGGCAACCTTAGCATTTTTAGCAAAAGTCTTTGGATTCCCTGTCAAACGGTCGTCAAATCGACAACCAACACTGATCATGAAATCCGTCTCTGTCATAGCGATATTGGCCGCGAAGGAACCGTGCATGCCTCCCATCCCTAGGAAAAGAGGATGACTGGTCGCAATCGTTCCTTGACCTAAAAGACTAGTCACTACTGGAATCTGATAGCGCTCTGCTAGAGCAATCAACTCTTTTGCAGCTCCAGCGTAACTCACTCCACCACCAGCAAGAAGAACTGGTTTTTTAACCTTACTCAATTGCTTCAAAATCTTTTTGATCTGCAATTCATTGGGTTCAATGGTAGGCTGGTAGCTTGGAAGCTTCACACTTGGTTCATAGATGAAATCTGTCTCTAAAGCAGACACATCCTTTGGAAGGTCAATTACCACAGGGCCAGGACGGCCGGTCGTCGCAATATGGACAGCTTCGGTGATAATTCGTGGAATATCTGCCGTCTCACGTACTTGATAGTTGTACTTGGTGATGGGCATGGTAATTCCCACGATATCCGCTTCTTGAAAGGCGTCTTTCCCGATCCCAGCACGATTGACTTGACCAGTGAAGACTAATAGGGGAACGCTATCGCTCATGGCATCTGCAATCCCTGTAATGGCATTTGTAGCCCCCGGTCCACTAGTGACGACTGCGACACCCAGCTTTCCAGTTGATTTAGCGTAGCCTTCAGCCTCATGCAAGCATCCTTGTTCGTGACGACCCAAGATATGCTGGATACCCTCAAAGCTATAGATAGCATCGTATAAAGGCAAAACTGCTCCACCAGGGTAACCAAAAATCGTGTCAATGCCCAAATCACGCAGGGTTTCAAGAACGAGCTCTGAACCTGTTTTTGCAGTTTCTAAGGTAATTTTCTCCATGTCTCTCCTTTCCAGTACTTTGTAGTTCAAATTAGCATGCTACTATCATACCATTTTTAGAAAATATTTCAAGGAAAAATAGTAAATTTTCTGAATTTTCTATCCAAATACGAATAATGAGAGTTTTTCTAGAATTGCTAAGTCTATCACAAAAAAGGAGGCTGGGACAAAAGTCCTAGCCTCTCAATTGTTTTTGGATTGTCGAGCAAGACGCAGTGGTTGAGTGAGCTCTACTACGCTGATTTCATCAGCTTTTACAGCCCTACTCAACTGTGCGGAGGTGGGACGACGAAATCGAATTCTAACGAATTACCGATTTCTGTCCCACTCTCTTTTCCTCCTTATAACCAACCCTTTTCTTGGGCAATCTTTGCTGCCTCGGTCCGGTTTTCCGCATCCAACTTGGTCAGAATGGCTGACATATAATTGCGGATGGTCCCGTTTGAGAGAAATAAGCGATCAGCAATTTCTTGGTTAGAAGCCCCTTTTGCGACTTCTTTTAAAACCGCCTGCTCTTGAGAGCTTAGCGGATTGGGATGGGTCAAGATCCCTTCCATTAATTCAGGCGAATATTCTTTTTGCCCTGCTAAAACTGCATGAAGAGTCCCCATCAAATCTGTGATGCGTCTCTCTTTTAAGACATAGGCATCGACTCCAGCCTTGAGGGCCCGCTCGAAATAGCCTGGCCGCTTAAAGGTGGTAACGATGACGACCTTGAGCTGGGGTTGTTGATTTTTGGCCCATTCCAACACTTCTAATCCTGTTTTAATGGGCATTTCGATATCTAAAATCGCAATATCAACTGGGTGTGTTTCGAGTAAACGGATAGCCTCTTGTCCATCGCCAGCCTGCAAGACTTCTTCTACATCCTCTTGCAGGAGCAAGAGCTGGCAGAGCGCATCGCGCAACATACTTTGGTCTTCTGCAACTAATAAGCGCATCTTATTTCCTTTCTTGATAGGGGATCCATAATTCTATCCGGGTCGGTTTGTGACGATGACTGATCTCTAGCTCTCCTCCCAATAAGGCAATCCGTTCGCGGATCGAGTGCAGATCCTTATCGGAGACCTTATCAAAGCCGATCCCATCGTCTTCTGCGACCATTTCCACCCCCGTTTCGGTGGAGCGATAAGAGAGAAGGGCTTGCGTTGCTTTGGCATGTTTGATCATATTTGTGGCTAATTCCAGAGATACCATGGCTAGAGCAGACTCTAAAATTGGCGAGATGCTAGCAGTATCAAGCTCGTTTTGAATCTCCACTTTGATTTGAGCCACTTCCAGCATTTGCTTGACGGTTTCTAGCTCTCTTGCCAGGGTTCGCTGCTTCAAGTTCTCGATAATCTCTCGGACTTGGTGCATGGACTCTTGACTGATGGCTTGAATCTCTTGCACCTGCTCCTGCGCCTTCTCAACCTGACCCAATGTTAAGAATTGATCAGCTAGGTCTGCCTTGACACTGAGCATGGCAAAGGTGTGTCCCAGACTGTCATGCAGATCACGGCCAATCCGATGGCGCTCGTTTTCTGCCAGCAAAAGATTGATCTGGGCGTTTTGCTTGGCATGGTCAGCTTTCAACTCTTCCATCATCTCCATCCGAACCATACTAAAGGTCATAATCGCGATAAACAAAGAGACGATCAGGACAAAAAGCCAATCATTTTCTCTCATCTCCCTATTAAATAGCAAGGCTCCCAAAAGGATCAGTTGTGATAAAAAGGCCGTCCAAAGAAAGGGAGAGCGAAAATTGTGGACTCTAAAACGATAAACTAAAATATTGCTCAGATAATAGTAAAACCAACAAAAGCCTGTCCCAACATATAAGGTATTTCCTCCTATGTAAGCCAACAAATAAATCCAAAAAATCCAGGTCAGCGTCCTATTTTCAGTAATGAGGATTCCTAGATAGCTCATCATAAAGAAGATGGCTAAAAAGAAATGCCACCAGGGAATCTGCCCTAAGAAAATAGAAGCAAAGGGAAAGACCATAAAGATTAGGCCTACATAAAACATATGGTGAATATGTTTGAGTTTTTCAATCATGAACGAACCTCAGAATGACGACGATAGACGATAACAAGGGCAAACAAGACCAGGGTAAACAAAGTTAAATAGACACTCGCAAAGATATTGACCTGTCCCTTGTTTAAAAAGGTCTTGATCAGTTCCATCAATTGATAGGTTGGCAGGCATTTGCCAATGGCTTGCATCCATTCTGGAAAGAGGCTAATGGGCATCCAAAGGCCACCCATGACAGCCAGTCCCATGTAAAGGAGATTACCTACAACAGACATCAATTGACTAGAAGGAAGCAGGGTCAAGACCAGACCGAGAGCCACAAACGCTAGGCTTCCTAGGATGAGAATAAAGGCCGACAAGACCCAATCCTGTAGGGACATATTCACATGCCGCACCACATGCCCCACGGTAAAGACAACTACAATCGATAGAAGAAAATCGACAAAGAGACCCACAACCTTTATTAGATAATATTCTACCATAGATACGGGGGTATGGCGCAAGACTTTTTGCCAATTATTGAGTCGATCGGTTTCAAGAACGGTTGGAAAAGAAAAGATAGCCGTAGACATCATGGAAAAAGCCGTCATGGAGAGGAGATAATCCCTCATAAAGTGAGCGGGGGCCCCTGGTGTGTCCTGGTACATCCCTGAAAAAAAGAGATAAAAGGCCGTTGGCATCCCAATTGATAACAAGTAATAAATGGCTTGGCGTCTAGTCAAATGCCACTCAACCACGCCGAGAGCTTTCATGCGTTTCATCTTCTCTACCTACTTCCTTTGTATTTTCAAAAATAGAATCCAATAAACTTCTATTAGTCACTTCGATCTCTTGGATCGAACACCCTTCTTCTTGCAATCTCCTCCACAAACGATTGGCATCACCTGTCACAACCTGAAGGGCATCGGGTTTGACCGTCACTTGACCAATCCCTTCCATCTCGGCCACTAGGCCTTGGTAGCGTAGTGGCAGGGTAAAATGTTTTTCTACCTCTTCGCTTCTCATAGCGAGAGGTGTCGTATCCCGAAGCAAATGTCCCTGATGCAAGACCAGGATCCGATCAGCTGTATGCTCTACTTCCTCGATGTAATGCGAAGAATAGACAATGGTCACACCTTGATCTTTTAAATCCCTAACGATCTCCCAAAAACGTTGGCGAGTAGACGTATCCATTCCTGCCGTTGGCTCATCCAAAAACAAAAGACTGGGACGACCAATCAAGGTTAGAACAAAGGATAAGAGACGTTTTTGCCCACCAGACAGCTTACTGGCCAATTGCTTCTTTTGTTCCAGACTGAATCGCAATAGATCATCAATTTCTTCCCCTGTTAAGGGGTTGGGATAAATAGCGCGAAAGAAGTTGATCAGTTCTTGCACGGTTAACTTTTGAACGATGGCATTTTCTTGAGGGAGATAAGAGACACTAGCCTTTAATCGAGGATGACCAGGAGTCTTCCCTTCTACTTCAATGATTCCAGAAGTCACTTTCATATCTCCCAGAAGACAGTTCATCAAGGTTGTTTTCCCAGCTCCGTTTGGTCCAATCAAGGCCAGACAATCCCCCCGTTCAACCGCAAAAGAAAGATCTTCTAAAATGACTTTTCCTTTGATACTTTTTTTCAAGTTCTCTACTCTAATGACGCTCATGATACTCTCCTTTCAACCAGACTTGGCCAGCTGGAATGATGACAAAAACAACCAGGGTCACGCCCTTTTTTTCATTGTTCCATTTCCTTTTTAACCGCCTTGACCATTTTTAGACCTTCTTGGACCGCCCAGCTCATGATGCCAAGCCCAGCAAATAATTCCCATGGAAAATGGTAATAGAGGCTATCATCCTTTGAAAAGATCAAATAGACGACCATCCCAACCACTGTCAACGTAAACACCTTAACTAACCATTGTTTCATTTTTTCTTACCTCTTACTTTCTGACTATATTATAGGAAAAGAAAATAAGGGCAACTAGATGATTTTGTCACTCGCTCACATGACAAAAGTCACTAAAAAAAGCCAAGTGGCTTCACTCGACTTTTTCTATTCTTCTTACTGACCTTCTTCTTTCATGCCATGCAATTTCAAGGCCTTCACCAAGGTATCTGCCTTCATATTCTTCAAGTCATTGAGACCGGCGTCTTTAAAGTAAGAAATTTCTTCTAGAGACTTGGCATCAATTTGGTTGAGGTCAATCACACTGGTTGAGAGCAATTTTTTCTCTGGTGTAACTGTGTATTCCAAGCTAAAACCAGGAACGGTTTTTAACTTCTTGTAGTCTTCGTTTTGTTCCAACAAAGCTTGAATGGCTGCTGTAAGTTCTTCAGGTGACTTCTCTGCTGCGATGGTCCCAAGTTGTTGGGGTAGATCAGCTGTCACTTCGATACGAAGGTTTTCAACCTTATCTCCCTTTGATTTGATGATATCCCGGTGTTTTGTTCCATTGATATCTCCAACTAAGGTTGTAGTTTTTTCTTCATTTTTTACTTCTTTTTTAACAGAGGAACTGCTAGATGAGCTAGCGGTTGTAGTTTTCTTCGTTTGGGATTGCGAACAACCAGTCAATACCAAAATGGCTAGCCCAAGGGTTACAAAAAATTTCTTCATTTTTATAACTCTCCTTTCACATACTGATACCAGTATAACATATCGCGTCTTTCTTGTCTAAAAACTCCACTTCTCAAACCATTTCTCCCTCATTTCAAGCTCTTCAATTTGAATAAAAAACTGATGAATTTGAGACTTTTTGCAAATTCTCCTTTTCTTCACTAATAAAGCCTCCGTGGAGAGTTCACTTCCGTCTCAAATCCTCCAAATCACGCCGATTTCATAGGAAATCTCCTCCTTTTTCTATATACAAAAAAAGGTTCCGAAAGGAACCTTCTGTTCAATTATTCTACACTAAACAAGTATGGGTAGACTGGTTGGCCACCTTGGTGGATTTCCACTTCTACATCCTCATACTTCTCAGCAAGGGCTTGGGCTAATTCATTTGCCAACTCCTCACTGCCGTCTTCACCGACATAGATGGTCACAATTTCACTGTCTTCATCCAACATATGAGCGAATGTTTCTTCCAAGGTTTCCATCATATCTGGATTTGAAACAACGATTTTGCCATCGACCATTCCAAGATTATCATTTTCATGGATTTCAAGCCCATCAATAGTGGTATCGCGAACCGCTGTCGTCACACTACCAGACACAACATCGCCCAATGAAGCGCTCATGCGTTCGTAGTTTTCTTCGATCGACTTGCTTTCATCAAAGGCAAGAAGACTAGTCAATCCTTGAGGGATGGTCTTGGTCTCTACAACTGCTGCAGGTTGATCAATCACTTCTGCTGCAGATTGAGCAGCCATCAAGATATTTTTGTTGTTTGGCAAGATAATGATGTTACGCGCATTCAACTCTTCAACCGCTTTGACAAAGTCTTCTGTTGATGGGTTCATGGTTTGACCACCAGAGATGATGTAATCCACTCCTTGCGCTTTAAAGATATCAGCCAATCCATCACCCGCAACTACTGCGATGATGGCATATTCTTTTTCTTCAACTGGTTTGGCTTGACGTTCTTCTTTTTCAACTTGCGCTTCGTGTTGGTTGCGCATGTTGTCGACTTTGACCTTGACCAAGCTTCCGTACTTAAGACCTTCTTGCATGACAAGACCTGGATCTTCTGTATGGACGTGAACTTTGACAATCTCATCGTCATTCACCACCAATAGGGAATCCCCAAGGTTGTTCAAATAGTTACGGAATTCATCGTAATCGAAGTCTTTGACATAGGTTGGACCTTGTTTCAAAGCAACCATGATTTCTGTACAGTAACCAAACTTGATGTCTTCAGTAGCCACATGGCCAGCGACTGACTTGTGGTGTTCTGCATTAATCATTTCTGACATGGTTGCAGGTGTTGCTTGGAACTCTTCAGAAGCGATGAATTCACCTGTCAAAGCTGACAAGAATCCTTCATAGATGAAGACCAAACCTTGACCACCAGAGTCTACCACGCCAACTTCTTTCAAGACTGGCAACATATCTGGAGTCTTCGCAAGAGCTGTTTTAGCTCCTTCAAGAGCGGCACGCATGACTTCTACTGCATCATTAGTGGATTCTGCTTTTTTCTTGGCACCGATGGCTGCCCCACGGGAAACCGTCAAAATGGTTCCTTCAACAGGCTTCATAACGGCTTTATAAGCAACTTCTACCCCAGATTGGAAGGCTGCTGCAAGTGCTGCTCCATCCAATTCTTCTTTGTCTTTGACACTTTGAGAAAATCCGCGGAACAATTGAGAAGTGATAACTCCTGAGTTCCCACGCGCACCCATCAAGAGACCTTTAGCGAAGATCCCTGCCGCTTCTCCAACAGTTGATGCAGAACGGTCAGATACTTCTTTGGCCCCATTTTCGATGGTCATTCCCATATTGGTTCCTGTATCTCCATCTGGTACAGGAAAGACGTTCAAAGAGTTTACATATTCCGCTTGTTTATTTAAGCGCGTAGCCCCCGCTTGAACCATTTCTTGAAATAAACTTGTAGTAATATTAGCCACGATTATTCTCCCACAATCTTGATATTTTGAATATAGACATTCACTGTATCCGTAGTGATTCCAAGTTGATTTTCCAAACTAAATTTCACACGTTCTTGAATATTTTTTGAGACTTCGCTAATCTTTGTTCCATAGCTCAAAACAGTGTAAACATCAACTGCGATAGTTCCTGCTTCCGTTGTTTTGACAACAACACCTTTAGAGAAGTTTTCTTTCCCTAGGAGGGCTTGGAAATTATCTTTGATCGCATTTTTGCTGGCCATTCCAACCACACCGAAGATCTCAGTAGCGGCACCGCCTACAACAGTTGCGATAACCTCATCAGTCAATTCAATTTGACCGTCCTTTGTATTGATTTTTACTGTCATAATTTCTACCTCAAAAGTATTTTATATTCTATTTTACCATAAAAGAGGTCAACTGTAAAAGGGTAGGGACTATTCTTCTCCCGCTGTGACAGCTGTCTCTAGAAAAAAAGAAAAGAACCTCTATGAGGTTCTATATTCTTTATTAAACGCGTTCTACTTTACCAGATTTCAATGCACGAGCTGAAGCCCAAACTTTTTTAGGTTTACCATCGATAAGGACAGTTACTTTTTGAAGGTTTGGTTTTACGGCACGTTTTGTTTGGTTCATAGCGTGTGAACGGTTGTTACCTGATACAGTCTTACGACCTGTGAAATAACATACTTTAGCCATTTCTGTGTTTCCTCCTATTAGATCTAATATAACGGATGTGCTAGCACCACATACCGTACTATATTACCAAAAAAAATCTCTCTTGGCAAGCTTTTGGCCAAAGTTTTTCATTTCAGACTTAAGAAAACGAATTCGCTCCGACATAGATAATTTCCAGATTTCCTAAGGAAACATCGCCCGTAATGTAGAAATCCTTGCTTGTCAGAGCACTTGGATTTTCCTGATGTTGGATCGCTGAGAGGGAATTATCCACATTTACATGGACACGCCAATCACTTGGTACATAGAGACTCAAACTTCCAAGGGAAACATCGACAACAAACTGAGCAGATGGACCCTCGATGCGGCAATTGTCAAAATAAACCGATGCTTCTCCCATACTCACATCTGCACTTCCGCGGGTAAAGTGTTGGTCATTGAGATATTTTGTCACTGTTGAAAAAGTAACATCAATGTCATTGCCATCCGACTTACTCATGGACCCAGCAGAATAGGAAGCTAGGCGGGCTTTTGTTTTCTTAGAGGGTTTAAACAAAATATTGAGCCCAATCACAGCGAGAATGGAAGAAAGGATGACGACCGAATTGGACACCGGAAGGAAATGGTATTGCCCATTGAGACAAAAGAGGGCTAAAAGTCCATAGATGAAGCCCCAACCAAAATGGCGTTTCAAGAAACTAGAGAGGGACAGGACTGCAAGCAAGGTCACCCAAGCCAAGGTCCAGATGCTAATGTCCCATTTTACAAAATAGCCTTGTAAAAGGATTAAGGCTGCTAAAAGGATTAAGAATACCCCAATTAATTTTTTTCTCATGATATTACCTCATTTCA
This sequence comes from uncultured Streptococcus sp., assembly GCA_934215455.1. Classification (GTDB taxonomy): domain Bacteria; phylum Bacillota; class Bacilli; order Lactobacillales; family Streptococcaceae; genus Streptococcus. Next base: position 622 of record CAKPZX010000014.1, on the reverse strand, counting down.
TTTAGTCGTTCTTTTAAGAGTTGATAGTAGCGTCTAGATACGTGGACCTGCTTATGGGTCTGGTAGAAATTGACCGTGCTGGTCCCTGAAAAAGACTTTTCCAGAGAGTAGATCTGCTTGGCGTTGACAATGGTAGATTTGGAAATCCGACAAAAGGCGATGGGAAGCAGCTCCTCCAACTCATAGAGCTTCTGCTTGACCTCATAGGCCTCGTCCTTGGTGTGCCCAAAAATCTTCTCCCCATCCGTCTCAAAAAAGAGGATCGATGCCACATCCAGAAAATACTCACTTCGATCCTTGTAGAAGGCCAAAGGAGCGACCTTTTGTTCGAGGATTCTCTCTTGCAGCTGGGTCAACTCCGGGGTCAAGCGCGGAGCTCGAATCAAGATCTCAGGCTCGTCCATAGATGGATCCAATTCGATTCTAACTTTCATAAAACTCCTTTCCCAACGTTTTGATAGTACCATTATAACAGCTGTTGAAAACAAAACAAGGTCTTTTCAGTAAGTGGCACGTTTTCCCCAGCAAGAGGTATTTTTTGAGAAGTAAAAGAGAGAGTGGGACAGAAATCGGTAATTCGTTAGAATTCGATTTCGTCGTCCCACCTCCGCACAGTTGAGTA
>CAKPZX010000013.1 GCA_934215455.1 uncultured Streptococcus sp. | reverse complement strand
TATTTAGAGGTTTCTTCCGATACTTCAATATTCCCCATCAACCAATTGGACATCTTTTTGCCCTTGTCTTTATAAGGATTGGGAGGAAACAAGGTAAAAGGGGGAATGCTGGCATCTGGGAAGAATAGTTCTACGCTTATCGTTCGCTCGCGATTATGATCGACGTAGGCTGTAAAATAGATATGATAATGTCCGCTCACATCACCACCATTATCATACTCTCCTCTAGCAGTATTTGGTAAGAGCGTCACAGATTTTATGTCTTGCTTTTCCTGAGCTAAGTGTACGATGATCTCACTCTTAATAGCAGCCTCATGATTTCTGACGAAATTCCCATCATCACTATATCCAGGATGCTCACTAAGAGAATAGAAAACAATAACCATCAGAAAGGGGAGAGAAATTAAAAAAATAATCAGCTTATTTGATTTTAACATGGGGGTCCTTACTAATCTGAATCAATATTAAGAAATCTCACCTTATAGCCATCTTTGGTATATAAAAATTCTAATTGAAGGGTCATATCTACTAATTCTGAATTAGAAGTCATCTCATAGTCAACGGCAAACCCAGAATGGTCATTATAATCATAAATCTCCAATTGAGAATACTCATAAGGTGGATGGAAATTACATGCCACTCCATATTCATCAATCGTGTCAAAATCATTTAATTCAAGTGTTTTTTCAACATATCCAAAGAATTCATTTAAATCGTCAATCTCAGATTCGTCAACATAATTCTTTATATCTTCATAATTTTTTAAGTGAATATCTTTTAAAATATTTGTGATAACCTCTATAACTTTTTCTCTTTTATAACTATCATCTCTCTTTTTAAATCTATCGAAAAATCCCATAGGGAAATCCTTTCTCACTGTACATATTAGTTTACTGAGATGTACTTATCCCATCGCTTTAAGGGCCTATCCAAATAAGAATAAGCCTTATTTTTTATCTAATCTAGGAATTATGAATTAATTGCTCCAATTCTACTTCTGAAAGATATCCATGATTGTATAGTTTACTTAACAAGGCTTCATCTACGGTAATTTCATAATAGTCAGTTACAAACTCATGAAATCTCTCAAAGCTATCAAAGAGGTAAGATAGCAACCATTCTCCGCCATCCTGATCTTGGTAAGTCTGTTGATGCGCGTGACCGTCATACCAGATAAAGAAGGTTGTTTCATCTTTTTGTTCTTCTGAATAAAGTGAGACATACTTTTCATCCAGTCCTTTATAAAAACTATCGATGATATCTTGATTCCACTCGTCAGCACCAAACTGGCTTAAACTACTTTCATGATCAAAGCCTTTTATAAGGATCATTTTATCAGTTAAAATCACATCTAAAGAATCACCAGATCCATTATCAATAAGATAGCGGACTCCATAGTCTTCCTCAGTCTTAATCACGAGTCTGAGCCAATCCTCACTCGGATCTGTCAGATATTCGTCAATGACTAGCAAGCCATCTAAGCGAGTCTTTATCTTGTCCCAATTAATCTTTCTCATCTCTAAAAACCTCCATCTTATTCTTGCAATTTATCAAGATCACAAGCCCTATAGCGAGCTGTTAGATAGCCCGATAAGCTAATCTGAGGGATATTCCACTCATTGGGCAAATAAATCGAACAATCTACCTGATCACCTAGAGGGGAACTTGCTGAGAAGACATATCTTCCCAAATCTTCATTATTAGGATTTCTTTCAACTAGACTCAATCTGCTAGCATTGAACCAGCCTTTGAACAGTAACCAGATTTGCTCGGCATCTTCGTTTAATAGGGAGACTTTCAAGTTGTAGCTGATTCCGACCCTACATCTTTTTTTGAATCCTGAGTCATCAGCTTTACAAACTTTTATCGATCCCTTATCATACTGCCAGTTATCACTATCTAATAGGGGAAATCGAACAGATAGATTGTCTTTAAATCCCTGCATAGTATCTAATAAATCTTTGGAGGCATCTTCGAATAATTCTAGTTCTTCCATAGTCTTCTCTTTGATTTTCATAGCTAATCACATTCCGGTTTAATCTGCATCAACCCAGATCTGGTATTTTTGACAATGGAGACATCTAAACAAGTACCCACAGATAGACCCGTCTTTGACTAAAAAGTCTTCTACCTCTTGATATTCTTCACGCGCTTCATAGTCTGCCAAGACTTGCTCAGCGATTCCCATATCCTTCAATTCTCGAGTTCCAACTGTACCCAAGTAAGCACAATAATCTTGGCAACAAGAAAGCCAATATTCTCCCTGCCAACTAGAGTAGCCTGGGGTCTGACAAAAAAGCAGCTGATTCTTTTCTGGATCCAATTCACCCTTCCACTCTGCATCTTGTATAAATTCTGCATCGAATTTCTTAGCTGCTTGACCGTTTGCAATACAAGTTGGGCAGAGATGTACTATCTCTTCAATACTATAGGGTCTAAGAGCATAATAAACATTACTTTCTTTCCCACAAGATGGACAAAGCTTGGCTTCTCCTTCAACAAATGAACCTGTAGCTAAGGGATCTGGATGATAGAGAAAATGGGGTAAGTCTTTTAACAAGTCCTGCCTTTGCTTCTTCTCTTCTTTTGTTAGTGGACGAGAATGGGCAAATCTATCTCCATGACTTTGACTCATTTCTTGTAAACGACTCAGTTTCTTTATCTGTTTTCGATCTGGTTTATCTAAGATTTCAGTAAATAAGCTATAGGCACTAGTGTAGAGACCCAATTGCTCATAGAGGTCAACTAAGACTTTCTTCGCTTCTAAATCATCAGACTTAGCTAATTCATCAGCCAAATCATAAAGGGCTGCGACACTTGAAGGCTTTCCATCTTGGTCCAGGTATTGCTTTTTTAATGTAATGTATTTTTCTAGAAATGGATTCATAGGATTACCTTTCTAATGGAATATAAAAACCTTAACAAATAGTGACTAGGACATTTCCATTGAGTTCCAGAATATTTTTGTAAAACTCTTTCATATTTACAAAGCAGGTTAAAATGTCATCCTTGATTTCTTCCTCTTCCTCAAGATAATCCCAAATATTAGGATACAAGTCGGCTTTCTTGCATGCTTCCATACTAAAGTCTTTCAAAGCCTTGTCCATATCAAATTCTTCTAAAGCTTGACTGATAGCCGCAATTCTCGATTTTTCAGTATAGGCGATATATTCAGATACATCCTCTAGAGGAGTCACCCCTAAAACAGCTTCTCTCAAGGGATTGTCATCTAAAAATTCTGAACTACTAAATCCTGTCATGACAAAGAGAAGAGCATCCCACATTTTGTCGATATCTATTATGATATCATGAGTGTCAGCGGAGTCCTCAGCAAAGTCTAACAAGTCATCTTCTTGGTTAGAAAGAGCTTTTATTTGTTCTAATTCATTGTCTGGTAAATATTGATAATTGGCAATCATTCCCATGATTTTTCTCCTTTGAATCTTGTAGGATAATACTAATATTTCTAGCTCTATTTCTATAGAAAATGCTATAATGGAGCTAAGAAATTGTTTTATTGAATGTTAAATAAAGGGAAATAGTAATGTTCACTAGTATTGTTTTGGGTTTTTATGCTCTTTTCTTTCTATCCTTATCCTTTACTATCTACCTCTATATCAGACTTGTAGTTGCGGTTAAAAAAGGCAAAGACATTCCCAAATGGATTTACAAACTTGGCCATGCTGTTCAAGGAAGAATTCACGTTGACTATGAAGAAATCACTGATGCTAATGCCCTTAAAGAGATTCATTGGTTCTTGCTGATCTATTTAATCGTAAATCTACTCGTATTGGCTGTCCTCTACTATCATAGTAATAGCTTTCCTCAAGCCATTTATGAATGTTTGAAAAAACAATTTTTCATCGTACTTGTTAGTATGGTTTTAAAAAGTATTGGTAAATTTGTTGTACTGGCTATAAGCAAAAACTTTCATAACAGTCATGTCTATGCATCAACCAACGCTGTTATCGGGACAGCTTTTTTAACAAGTTATGTTTTTATGTTCTGCATGATGATGAGTGGTCTTCCAGCTCAACCAGTTCCAGTAACCATTCAAGATACCACTGTCATCATCGGTGAAACCAAGGCTTCCGAGCTTTTAGACCAAGGCTATACCTTTGGAGATAAAGGCGCAGAGAGTTACATCACCAATCCCAAAAACGACCACTTCTACTACGGTCAGCTTCTTGAAGTCAAGCGGGATGATCAGTCCTGTGGCTTTATGAGCCTTACTCCTACGGGAAGAGATACTGATCAACTCAAAAACTGCGTCATCACCTATTACAGAACACCTAAGGATAGCAAGCAACTAGAAAAAATTTCCATCAATCATGTCAAGCTAGCAAATCTCAAACTCCAAGACTTTCAAACACGAAAATTAATCGATATCTTTCAACTAAATCCGGCTGATTATAGTGTCTCTGACACAGATGCCAACTTTATCCTAACCATTCAAACAGCAGATTACGACCTCTGGAAAAGATATCGGATTGAAGCCAAGTTCAATTCAGATGGTTCCCTAGATAGTTATGGTGTCAGGGCCCAGCATAGTCAATGGGAATGATTCACCATTTCCCCCTTTATCACATAAGCATTAAACTGGAAAAATATCGTAGACAAGTTTATAGGTTTCGATGAATCGAAGGCCAGAGGAACCTTTATCTCTAGTGATTTCTTCATAAATATCTTCTAAATTTTGGGCAGGTGCCAACATCCAAAGACTAAAAGGTCTAAGTTTCACCTGTCCAATTTTTTCAATATTTTCTAATAATTGCCCTAAATCTTTGTGATTGAACCAGCAATCTGTAACGAGAGCAAACTTTGTATTGTCCATCTTACAGGAGATTTGACTGGTCAAAAAATCATCGATGGAGGGCTTTTTAGTTTGTAAGAGGCGTGTGCAAGCCAAATGATACTCAAGCTTTCTAGGACTCTGCTCAACCATAGATACAAAGACAAGACCATACTCATCTTGGAACTTAACAGCAAGGAGATCCCCTTCTTCAAAATAAGGTTTACGTTTAGTTTTGGCTTTAGTGACCTTTAGAGGTCTAGGATTTTCAGTTTGCAAATGGATAGCAAGTTTATCCAAGACCTTTTGCCTTTGCTTCAAAGCCTTTGAATCTATTTCCAACCAAAATGGATCAGCCCCTTTTTTGATAAGCTCCAAGGTTTTATCTCTGATATCGTCTGTCAGGTGACCAATCTTCCACAGTGAGTTGGCAAGAGCAGTCCAATAAATCTCTGTAAAAAAGTCTGTTTGACAGTAATCTTTCTCCACATCGAGGATATCCTTGATAATATTGTTTACATGATCACCATCTCTATAGCGACCAACTACCTCATTGTAAATGTCATACCCTTGGTCACTGTCAATGATTTTAACGCCATCAATTGCCATTCTCAACTCCTAATGCTCAATCGACATCTTATTGATAAATCTCAAAGCTTATTTAATCTTATGCTTGTTCATTTTCTCTTGGAAAATATCTGTAAGAATTTGTTGCAATTCTTGAGCTTCCTTTTCAGGAAGTTGGCCTTCTTGTTCAGCTACTGCATACAACTCCGGATACTCGAGCGATACTCTCTTAACAGTACGTGTAATGGCATGTTTTCTAACAAAAAATGGAATCCGTTTAATCATATCTTGAGGAATAAATGCGATAATCTTATTTTACAAGATAGGTTTTCCTGATTTCCATTTTCATGATAGATATTTCTCCTTAAGAAGCTAGATAGTGCTAGATGTTTCTCTTTACTGCTCAATCCGTCTACTCAAGCAGTTGCATACACTCACAAAGAACTTTGTTTGACTATTGAATATCTTCCATCGCTTCTTTCACATATTCTTCGACATCTTCAATCTCTACAAACAGCGGGTCTAAGTGGCATAAGAAGTGCCAATCTTCGGTGCCGCGTTTTCTGTAGAGAATCGCTTCGCCGTCTTCACTTCCGAAAAAGCTTCTGTCAACTTCATACCCTTTGTTTTCTAGGAATACTTTTGCCTTGCGGAAGTTTGCTTCTCGTGCTTCGACATAAGCTTTCACTTCATCGTTATTCACGACATATGCATCTACTTTTGTAGCTCCTTCGATCATTTTATCGTTTTTAACGGATAGATTCGAAATTTCTTTCCAAATAATGTCCACATTTTCCTCAGAATTAAACGAAAATCTAGATAAAGGGACAATATTTCCATTGAAGACAATCTCCATATAATCCGGTAGATTTTTTGGATTAAAATACTCCACATCAAAACTATCTTCTTTTTCTAAAGTATATCCCGGGATTTGCGCTACAAAGGCTCTTCCCTCTTCTAAAGAATCAAACACGACTAAATCTTTTGAATAATTGTTTTGGTAAAATTCTAATAGATACATCATTAATCCTTTCAATATTTAGATAGAAGATAGTTTTTTAGCAAACTAATATACTCAACACGTGAGGATAGAGATTCAAGCATTATTTTTACTAAATAGGATTGATTGCTAAAAATTTCACCAGCTTACCTCCACTTGTCTCATCCTCAATTATAACACGTTTCCACTCACATATCAGATATTTATTATTGGACCAAATAACCTTTTGAAATAGAAAACAAGCTCACCAATTCATCAAGTCTATATTTTTTATGAGATTCTTCATTAATGCTAAAAGATTTACAGTTTAAATTTTATTAAAAATCCTTGTTCATGACCTTACGTAACGATGTATAATAGGTATGAGGAGGTGGGTAATGATGGCTAAATATAGAGCAATTCCGGAAGGATTTATGACAGTGGGGGAACTTGCTAAGAAAATGGGCATTACCATCCGTACTCTACAATATTACGATAAAGAGGGGCTACTTCCCCCATCGGCAGAAAGTGAGGGAGGTCGCAGGCTTTATACCGATAAAGATATAGTGCTACTCCATCAGATTCTATCATTAAAATCATTAGGCTTTTCTCTCAAGGATATAAAGAGCCGTTTGATCTCTTTAAAAACACCTGATGATGTTGCTAAAACTCTTACGGAACAGGCAGATGTTCTTCGTAAAAATATAGAACAACTTAAGGATTCTTTGGTCGCAATAGAGCAGTTAAAGGCAGAAGTTTTACAAATACAAACGGTCAATTTTAAGAAATATGCAGACATTATTGTCAATCTACAGATGAAGAATGACGCCTACTCTCTCATTAAGCGCTTTGATGATGATACGCTCGACCAGATACGCAGTCGATTTGACAAGAAAAGCGGGCAAGATTTTATGGACAGGTTGAACCGCCTAAGTGATCAAATCGTGGAGCTTCAAAAAGAAAACGTACCAGCTGAAAGCGAACAATGCCAACAGGTTGTGCAAGAATACTGGAGCTTGATTATTGAGTTTACAAATGGTGATATGGGTATGCTTCCTAAGTTGATGGAGGTCGGGAATATTGGCATCGCTACAAACGCTTGGGAAGAAAAACAAAAAATCGTCAATGATTATTTAGGACCTGCTTTCCAAGTCTATTTTTCAAGACTTGGAACCAATCCCTTTGAGGAGGTAGAACCATGAAAAACGCGATAGAGATTTCTAGATTAAAGAAAAGTTATGGTAGCAATATGGTTCTTAGAGGTCTCGATTTTCAAATCAAACAAGGAGAAATCTTTGCTCTGCTCGGAGTGAACGGAGCTGGTAAAACAACAACGCTTGAATGTATCGAAAGTCTGAGAAAATATGACGAAGGCACTATCGTTGTAAACGGGAAAACTGGAATTCAACTACAGTCCTCCTCTCTACCCGCCCACATCAAACCAATAGAAGCCATAAAGCTCTTTGCAAAATGGAATCATACATACATTGATGATGCTATGCTAAAGGCCCTTGGCATAAAAGAAATGAAGGAGTCGCAATACATAGAATTATCCACCGGTCAAAAAAGAAAATTACATCTTGCTCTTGCACTTATCAGTAATCCGGATATTATTTTTCTCGATGAACCGACAGCGGGACTTGATGTTGAAGGAAGACTATCCCTCCATGAACAAATCCGAAAGCTCAAATCACAGGGCAAGACAATTGTTTTGACAAGCCACGATATGGCCGAAGTTGAAACCTTATGTGACCGCATTGCTATTTTGAATAATGGAAAGATTGTCTTTTGTGGTACTCCTTCAGAACTGACAGACAGGTTGGGAAGAAAATACTTCATCCATTTAAAGACCCGGGACGGAGAGGAATCTTTTGAAACAGATACGATCGAGGACACTTTGATTTCATTATTGGAAGAATGCAAACAGAAAAATATCCAGGTATTGGATATTAAGGTTGATCGTGGTACACTGGAGCAGCATTTTATCGAAATGGCAAGGAGGGGATCGGAATGAATGGATTCTTATATAGCCTAGCATTACAGTGGAAATTGGACATACGAAGTAAGTCTCTCTTGGTTACTTACTATATTGTACCGCTTATTTTCTTTCTTCTCATGGGTGGTATTTTTACTTCCGTTATGCCTAAAATGGGTAGTACACTCATTCAGTCAATGATTGTTATGAGTGTTTCCATGGGGGCCTTTCTCGGCTTACCGCCTTCCTTGTTTGAAACATACGGAAGCGACATAAAAAAGATTTATAAAGCAAATGGTGTGCCTATTCACTTAGGATTGGTGACCATGCTTCTCTCTGCTTTTGTTCATTTAATAATGACTTGCTTAGTGATCCTACTACTTGCTCCAATTTTATTTAAAGCAAGTCTACCGAGTCAACTTCCCCTTTTCTTTCTCGCACTGGGCATCTACACTTTCGTATCGTTGAGTTTCGGAAGTATACTGGGCCTTACTGTAAAAAATCAAGCAAAGCTTACCATGATAGCGCAACTTGTCTTTTTACCCTCAATTATGCTCTCAGGAATCATGTTTCCTAGCAACTTACTACCTGATTTTCTTCAAGCAATCGGGCGTCTTTTCCCAGCCTTTTGGGGATTCCGATTGATGGTCAATCATGGTTTTGGTCTTGAAAATCTTTGGTATCTGATTCTTGTATCCTGTATCTCAGTAATTACTTGTATCCTCCTCTTAAATCAGCAAAAATCTAACTAGGTACCTGAATAAATCCATAGCACAACATTAACTTTTAAACAAAAGCGACGAGATTGTTTCCTATCTCGTCGCTTTGCCGTTTTTAGTTGTCTTTATCTAATCTCTGTTATGTTATTGAAACTTCTTGCTCCCATCGTCTGAGGACATCCTTTAAGGGCTCATCAAGATAGGTATATGCCTTATCCTTAATCCAATCAGGTATGCCATAAGCTGCTTCTGCTATACTTCCTGTGATGGCAGCAAGAGTATCACTGTCCCCGCCAAGAGAGATGGCATTTCTAATTGCATCTTCAAAATCTGTACTTTCAAGAAAAGCAATGATGGCTTGAGGTACCGTATCCTGACAGGTTGCGTTGAAATGATAGTTAGGACGAATGTCATCGAGTGATTGAGAAAGGTTATATCCGTACTCTTTCTCTATGTATTCCTTGATGCGTCTCTTACACTCTGTAGGATGATCATTGATTGGTTGCCCGTAGTCGCCACAATAGCCTCCAAAGTAATAACGACACAGAAAGATAGCATCAGACGTCGCCATAGCTCCTTTGACACCCTCTGGATGATTATGAGTCACCTCTGCAGAAATTTGTGCAAGGGTCCTACTAGAAGGCCAAGTACCTGTTCTTGCACAAAAACCACAATCCATCACCCAAGCACAAGGAGAAACACGCATGGCAGAGCCATTGCCAAAGCTATTATAAGGGGAGCAATCATTGCTTTGAATCCATGTATTAAACCTAGGCCCGTACCCAGCATCGGGATACATTCTGCCATATTTCTTCATGGCATCAATAAAGTCATCCTTCTGACCACCATTCATAATGGCTTCAGCAACAGCACAGGTCATAACCGTATCGTCAGTGAAAAAACAATCCTCACGAAATAATGGAAAGTCTTTCGTTTTAATATTGTCCCATTCGTAAACAGAACCTACAATGTCTCCAACTATTGCTCCTAGCATGGTATTCCTCCTTGTGAACTCTTGGTTTAGACTGATATTTCTACTTCCTATACTCATTTATTCTATCAGCATATTCAGTCAAAAGATTCTTTGAATAAATTTTTTCATTACTTGAATTTCTAACTTCTTTCCATAGGATAGAGGCCACTTTTAATTTATTGGAGTAGCTACGACTATTTTTGTCTGCACAAAAATCCTTTAAAAATTGATTCCATTGACAAACCGAATGATCATACTTGGCATAGTTTGAATTTCCATAATAAACTTTTAGCATATCTTGGATTGTAAAACTCAAATCATTTTCTCTTTTTACTTCTCTCCAAGCTGTAGCCATATCAGCAGTAAATTTAAAGGGCGAAACATCTGTTAAAGTTGAGAAATATTCTCTAAAGTGAGTGTTAAAAGAGAATCCACATTCAAGCAAGGGTGTGTCCAAGGTAACGACTTCTACTCGTTTCTTTTTCCTTTTTATTGATGATTTTTTAATCAAATTACCCTTAAAGTACTGCTCAATAATGTGATTGAGTTCTTGTTTAGTACCTCTATATTCTAATCCTAATGATTTGCATATCTGTGAAAGTTCATCACGATACCAATAGTATTTATTAAACTCATCAAAAGATGCGATTTTATCAAACTCAGGTCTGCTTTCTATCAATATAGTACCTCCTTAAAACCAATTTAGGTTGTCATATCGAAATAATGGAATTTTAGTTTCTTTATTCTGAGGATTAGCTAAGTTTCGCTAACAAGCTTACACATTCAACGGTTCGGACTTACCGTATCGTCAGTGAAAAAACAATCCTCACGAAATAATGGAGAGTCTTTCGTTTTAATATTGCCCCATTCGTAAACAGAACCTACAATGTCTCCAACTATTGCTCCTAGCATAAGAATCCTCCTTACAGCATATCAGATTTCCAATGGATCACTCTTTAAAAATGGTACCACCAAATCAATCCATTCTTGAGGCAGGTAAGCTGATAAATAGCCATGGTTATACCCCTTTGCTTCATACAGGATCGTGTTGGGATGTAGCTGCTGAAATAATTTCGCCGATGCTTTCACACAGTTCAATTCTTTTTCACCATAGATATACAGAACCTGCGCCTTGCTAGCAGAAATTGTGTCCTTGAGCCTGTATCGCCCCATATAGGTTTTGTAAATGGTCACCAATGTTTTGATAGGTGTCCTTGGCAGATCCTCTAGATAATAAGCTTTTATTTCCTCTGGATAAGCCAGTTTAGGATAGAGTTTGTTCATCATGCTTAATTGAAGTTTGCAAGAGAATTTACTGAACATCAGTTTACCAAATAGAGCTACTAGAAAGATGCTGATTTTAGCTAACCTTGGTTGAGGAATACAGAGGCTTCCATCTATGATGGCCTTCTCAGCTATCTCGCTGTCTAAGGATAAAAGCTCCATGGCAATTTGACCACCAAGTGAAACGCCACCAATCGCAAACACCTTTCCACCACAGTTGGCTTTGACATAGTCTAGAATCTCCAAAGCAGAATCTACCGTGGAAACATAATCGAGTTGATATTCTTCGCCGTGGCCATTCAAAGTGGGTAGAATAACACGGAATTCTTTTGATAAGATCCGTGCTTGACGAAGATAATTCCACCAAGAACTGCCACCGCCATGTATCAGTAAGATAGGAGGCAAATTCCTATCACCAAATTCATGGAATTTCATGTTTAAACTCCTTACTGTGAGACTTTCACTAGATACATCCTTGTTCAATCAGTTTGAACAAGTAGTGATACTTGTAGTGATTCCGTCTCAACATGTAGTACTTGCAAACTCCTATATTATAGAACTAAAGTGACAGAATCATTATTTAAATAACACTTTAGAACGAAAGTATATAACCATCATTTACTTCAACAACAAGTGTTCTGGACTATATTCTCCGACACAAACGTCTCTTTGTAGTCTTGCCGCACCCTATCATTTGCTCTAGATGCAATTTCTGATAAATACCGACGATTTACATTCTGGGTAATTAGCATTCAGTCCCCTCATTTATTATTTTTTAGACCATTCCATGAATCGACTAATCACTACTGCTACCTTTTAATGTTTCAATTACCTCCATAAGTGGACTTTCCTCTAAATATGCACGATAAACTTCATCTACATTTAATTTGATGATATAAACAGGACTCAATTCTAAGGGTTTGCATGTAAACATATCCATTGTTACTGAACCAAAGTCGAGGTCTGTTTCTGACTCAGTTGGCATCACAAAGAAATTTTTCACAACTAGTTCTTCTTGGGCAGAAACCAAATCTTTATATGCTAGTTGATACAAGAATTGCTTCGTGATATCCCCAATTCCTGGATTATTGTATAGTCCTTTATCCTCAACTTTTAAGAGATAATACTTAGCATCAAAAATCATAAACATGGGAAACTGAACTGAAATGGTATCTGGGATCAAGGTATCGCTTTTCTTTTCAATTCCTTTTGAAGCCCATTTAGGTTTCTCAATGATATCTTTCAATCTCTTTGTGCTATCACCCATTCCAAGAGACTTGAGTGAAAAATCAAGATGGTTTTCCAAAGCAACTGCACAAGCTTTCTCCCAAATTATATAGAATGAGTTCGTTCCAAAGAAACTGATATCACTTTTTTCTGATGATGTAGCCTTCTTATCAACATAGATATAAAGAGTTTTCAGTAACAATTGATTTCTAGTATTAAACTCTACTGAAAGTTGCTGCTCGATTCGATAAAGAATATAGTCCTTTTCGGCTAAATCATCCAGCTCCTCCTCTGTCAAAAGTAGTTCTGGCAATCCTAGTAAGTCATGCAAATCAGCATCCTGCAAGATCTTAGTCGCTTGAGTCAAAATAATTTCATGAAGTCGTTTGATAAAGTGTGTCTCATCATTAATCTTCCGTTGAGTAACCAACTCTGGATAATAAGGTCGATTATTCGAGATAATAGTAAAGGTATCATTAATAGTTCTATCCCAGTTAATATCTCCATAGCCATTGATTTCTAGAATTTTATCCTCAACATTATACAAACCATACTCAAAAAAATCATTCAAGAGATACATAATAAGAGCTAATTCATTAAAAGAGCTAGTTGAATCATACTCTGAATAAATCAGTATTTTTTGTTCCTTCTGATCAGCTTTCTCAATGACTTGGAGAACCTCTTTGAGCTTGATATCGAGGTCTTTTTCTTTATCGATATACTTCGGATAACACTTAAGAACGATGTTCTGAATCATCACAACCCCGACATAGGTAAAGACATAGAGCGACTCATTCCCACCAGAAGAAAATTCCTCAAGTTCTGTATCTTCTTCGAATAAGTCTGATAGATCCTGTTGTTCCTTAGTATTCTTTACAGTTTTTAAGATTCCAAAGGACTTCAAACGTTGGAGTAATTTTTGAAGATGCTCTTTATCTAGATTAAATTTAAATTGAAGTTCATGAAAAGTATATCTCATTTGTTCACGAATAAACACTGACTTCATATGATCTTGCCCTTATCGCTTGGAATCGTATTGAATTCTTTAAATTTATTAGTGACATTAAGAGTAAAAATCTCAAGACCTTTCTCTTCAAACTCCTTACAGATAACTGAGTAACGATTTGAATTCATTACACCTTGGAAGAAATCTTTACGCTTTTGCTTAGCTGCATCATCAAAGAGATACATCAAAACCTTATTCTTAAAGACATCAAGGAATTTATCATCTAGCATCTTTTCAATAGAACCTTCAATTTTATAAGCATCTAACTTAATGAAGAATGGTCCCATAAGTTTATCCTCATTGACATTAAAGTCTTCTGACAAAACTTCATTCAGTGCTTTACGTAAAGCATTCCATTCATAAGTTTGACCCGCAACAGTAAATTGATAGCCTGCAATCTCAGCTTCTCCGCCGTCAAGTTCTAAGTATTCAAAATCCCAGCGTCTCTTGAAGGCTGTATCCATTGGGAATACACCTTGGTCAGCACTATTCATTGTTGCCCAAATATAAAGGTTGTCTGGCAAAGTTAATGTTGCCACTTGAGCTTCAGATACATTTAGTTCTTTTGCAAGATACTGTCTTAGATCTTTAGAAGTACGTATTGGATACTCACTTACGCCATCTTTACGATCTAACAGTTGGAAAATATCACCAAAAACTGTTGCAACTTTGGCACGATTAATCTCCTCAATCAACAAGAGATAAGGTTTAGGATTATCTGTTTGAGCACTCTTAAGAGCCTCTACATAAATACGAATGAATGGTCCAGGAACATACTGATAAGAAATCTCCTCTTTTCCTTCCTCGTTAATTACAGGAACTGGCTTATAGGTACCAACAAATTGAGAAAAGGCATAGTCTGGATGGAAGGTCACACGTTCATAGTCCTTTTTGACATCAATCAGTAAATTAGACATTTCTTCATCTAGAGTATGACTTTTACCAGTACCAGGCGCACCGAAGAGAATGCGATTTAGTGGCTTATCTGAATATACTTTTTCAGTCTCATATTTTAGTGAATCTAAAACAGGAGTTGACTCCTCAATTTTAAGTGTAGTAGGAACTTTCTTGGTTGCTACTTCAAAATACTTATCTAATCTGTTTCTATAGCTAATAAGTACAGAAATATCTGAAACTGAGGTTAAAATACCTTTTTTAATCTGCAAGTACTGGTTGAGTCCTTCATTAAGTATTGAACCAAGAACCCTTAATGACCCCTTAGCTTCTACATCACTTGTGATATCTACTTCAGTCTCTCCATCAACTAACAAATCATAGATTGCCATGTTATTAAAGTATACATCATCTCCGTTTTGTACTACTTTATAAATTGCTTTCTCAGAGATTAGAGTTAAGAAGTTAATTAATTTTTCTTCGGCAACACTTGAGTAACTAACATCATATCCTAGCCAATTCAAAAGAACTCGATTTAGAATTGATAAATCATCAGCAAAAATTAGGGAAAGATAGTCAAAATTTGAGGTAAAAGAAATTTTCTTCTCAAATCTACTACCACCTGTTCGTTCTGCACTAAAAGATTTTGCTGAATCAACAAAAGTAAATCTTGCCAGTTCATAGCACAATTCAAAAGTAACAATCAGCGT
The DNA here is from genome assembly GCA_934215455.1 of uncultured Streptococcus sp. GTDB lineage: Bacteria > Bacillota > Bacilli > Lactobacillales > Streptococcaceae > Streptococcus. Next base: position 21,733 of record CAKPZX010000013.1, on the reverse strand, counting down.
CTCAATTTGAGAAGATAGTAGGGGATTGCAATCTAGGGTATTACTGAAGTCTGAACTATCAATACCTTCATTACTAAATATATCTTTTACTTGACTATATACTTTACTATAAACCGTAGTTTTTAAAGTAATCCCTTTCCCATTTGCATTGGAACAATACTCGATCTCATACTTGTTGTCTGATGCCTGCCATAGTAATAATAAAAGAGCCACCGCAGACTTAACTTTAGGCATCGAAGATTTAATACCTAATTTTAAATCAATTGGTTCATAGTGTTTCAGATTATTCACCTTAACCATTTTCAATCTCCATATCTTTTTTAATTAATTCTGCAATTGCATTTGCTAATTTTGGAGGAACTGCATTCCCCACTTGTTTCATTTGTGATGTCTTAGCCCCATAAAAAATAAAATCATCTGGAAAAGACTGCAATCTTGCGGCTTCACGCACAGTGATAGCTCTATGCAAAAATGGATGTGTAAACTTCCCCGAGGAAGGTGTATCAAAACGAGTAGTAATTGTAACTGCCTGTTCTGATTTAACCATACGTTCCCAAGTCCCACTATAAATAGATTTAGTCAGATGCTCTTTTGGTAAAGACTCTTTACCTGAATTTTCAGGTATCATCCTTAGACGCTCCAAAGCGATTTTAGAGTGATTTGTCGCTTTATGGTTATAGAGTCTAGAAGACCTGGAACGCATTTCTTCTTGATATTTAGTTAGAGCATCACATATATAAGTTTGTACTTCATCTCCCTCACCAGAGTTTAAAAATGCTAAATCACTAATTGCATCCCAAATAGTAACCGTTTCAACTTGTTTCAGATTGAAATCTACTGCATTATCACCTTTTTTACCGATAATAATAGCTCTCCTACGTTTCTGTGGTACTCCAAGCGTACTAGCATCTACAATATCCATAGCAAGACTATAACCTAAATTCTCAAATAGTTCAACTAACTCTTTTTTGAAATAGCCTTTTTCTGCAGTCAGGAGATTGGGAACATTTTCCATAACAAAGTAGACAGGAGATACCAACTCCACAACCTTTACAAAATACTTAAATAAGAAATTGCGTTCATCATTAATTGTTTTTCTACTTCCTTTTTGGGAGTATCCTTGACAAGGTGGACCACCAATGATAACTTTAATTTTTCCTTTTAGTGATCCAAACTCTTTTTCTAGATCGAGTGAGGTTATATCTCCTACAATCATATTAGTGGTAGGGTGATTCTTTTTGTAAGCTTTAGCAATACTTTCGTCAAACTCATTTGCAACTAACGTATTAAAACCAGCTTGCTCAAAACCAAGTGACATACCACCTACACCAGCAAAAAGATCCAGCACATTGTTATTCATTATCCAAATCCTCTATTCTTTGAGTAGCAATATTAAAATATTCCTTTTCAAGCTCAATACCAATAAAATCTCTTCCTAAGCTTTTCGATACCACTCCAGTTGTACCACTCCCCATAAATGGGTCAACAATTAAGTCACCTTTATTTGATAACAGCTTAATAAAATGACTAATGAGTTTAACAGGTTTTTGAGTAGGGTGCTTCCCGAAGGCTTTTTCATTCTTTGTAACGAGTGAAGTTTCAATAAAATCATGATATAACTTACCTTCATTATTGAAAGTACCAGTTCTAGTTTTATAAGTGAAATAAAGCCAAGCCTCTGTGGAGTTCACAAAATGAAGATTCATATTTCTTGGCATTGGATTAGTCTTATGCCAAATGCCAGTTGTTTTATAATAAAATCCATGTTTTTCTGCTATCTGAATCAAGGTTTCTAATTTGATAAGTGACATGAACATAATCATACTAGCCCCTTTTTTAGAAATCCTAGCTGACTCTTTAAAGAAGTTATCCATAGACATCAACCACTCTTCATAAACCAAATCATCCCAACCCGCTGCACCAAAGAAATTGTCTCTCATTTTATGTAGATTGGTATCACGATTTTTCATGAACATTCCCAAATTATATGGTGGATCAGTTAAAATCAAGTCAACTGTATCTGACTCAATCTGTTCCAAATATGTAGCACAATCGCCATTATACAACTTAATTTTTACCATACTAATCACCACTCTCAATTAACTCTGATACATCACAACACAAATAGGTTGTTATTTTTAGCAAGATATCAGTAGTTACGCTCTGATTCCTAACTAATTTTAAATAAGTACTTGAACCAAGTTTTACAGCTTCTCTCAACTCAATTCTAGAAATATTTTTCTCTTTTAATTTGTCCCATAAAGAGTTATAACTAATATTCATCTTCACTCCAACAATAATATTCTTATAAATTATATCACAAAATGCCAAAAAAGCCTTGTAATCAAGGCTTTTAATTATTGCTTCGTTACAGGTTTTTCCCCTTTTATAAGCAATCCTACACACTCGACATGATGTGCTAGCAAACTTCTATATTATAAAACGAAAGGGATGGAGTTGTTGTTTATAATTAAACTTTAGAATGAAAATATTTTATTCCAACTTTATAGCTGATAATTGTCACTTAATAAATTTACTTGCTAACTTGTAAACTTGTTGAATCTCTTTACTCTTAACATCCCAACTATCAAGTTCTTCTTTAATCAACTCTGGAAATTTTTTGCTAATGTCCCTCAAAGCATTATCAACTGATTTTCTAACATATTCACTGGAATCTTCTTTTAATGCTGCAATACGTCTAACCGCTTCATATGAATTCTCTTTGAAATATGGTCTACTCGTCCATATTCTCAAATCTTCTGTAACAGCTCTTCTAACATTTGGATCATTATTTTGTAGCCAGTCTTACAACTTACTACTTTTCATATGATAATTTACAAATGTCTTTCCAGCCACTCGATCTTTTTAAAATCCTTATTGTTATTGTGATCATTTCGATAGGAGTCTTGAGAAGAAGCTTTGTAAATACTTAGATACTGCTCCAGACTTGGAAGACGAAAAGTGATGCCTTCAATGTGAATAAGCTCTATATCCGATTCCGAAACTTCTGCAAAATCAGGTAAGGAATCGATACTTCCAAATTCAACACTCACTCTATTCTTTTGGAATTCATGCTCATGAATATCTATTAAGACGTAGCCTAAGTCTTTCATCACTTTCATTATCTTGTCCCAGTCATAAATTCTGAGATGATCAGGTGCTTCCCAACCTCTAGCGTCACCAGGCACATGAATGTCAATGTCAGACGGCCCCCAATTTTCTTTCGTTCTATACTCCAATCCCAAAGAACCCATCAGTGTCGGTGTAATTCCGACTCGATTTAAATGGAAACAAATGGTTTTAAATTCTTCAAATAAGAGACTCATGTTTACTCTAATCCTTTCATATAAATGTTCGTTTACACTTTAGTTACCTAGATCAAGATTTAGATAATGAAAACTAGTCAATTTTCTCAATAATGTTTCCAAGTTTATCTAATACAAGACAGGAATAGTCATTTAGTGGGATTATGTGAACATTAACGAGTTCTTCAGCTCTATCCTTATTTGCTTTATCATTCCATGAATCATAATGGACACTAATTAAAAACTGACTAAAGATTCCTAATCCATTTTTTATCTTTATCTGATGATCTGAATTATCATTAGGTGAAACATAGACTTTTTCTCCTAATAATAGGGCTCCTGCAGAAAATCCTATAATTTTTGCCCCTTTATTCAGCATACGATCGATATAACTTTTGAACTCCTGATTGACATAAGTATCTAGATACTTTTCCGTATTTCCACCACCGATGATGATTAGATCAGCATCTAGATAGCTATCAAAATTAATCTGCTCAGTGTCCAAGAGTAAGTAATCAGTGTTTAGGTTAGAAAAATGGCTTCGGAAAACTTCTGTGTACTTTTTCATATACGCTTCCCAATTTTCTCGATAAACTGTAAAAATGACAATTCTTTCGATCTTCCTCGATGACACAATTTTATGAACAATCGTATGGTTCTTTATCGGTGGATTTCCACCCATCAAAAAAATTTGTTCGTCCAATCTTTCACACTTCCTAAAGATACATAAATTTTGACCACGTTCTGAAATTATAATTTCTTCTTAAAATGAATAATTCTATTTGCCTCTTGAAATCCAATATTGAGATGAAATCTTATAGAATCCGTATTCGTTAAAGTACAGTCACTTGCAAATTCCTTACATCCTTTATTTTTCGCCCATTCCTCACATTTTGTACAGAGATTTTTAGCAATATCCTTTAAACGATATTCCTCGTCGACAATAATTCCTTCTAAGAATCCAACAGGACTATATTTACAACCTTCAACATAATCAAATCTGAGTGAACATAGTGCTAGACCTACAATTGTGTCACCTTCAACTTCAGTAAAGATTGCAGTATTTTTGCCATTCGTATATCTTTTTACTTCATCAATAGCTTCTTTATCGGTCAATTGGGGCCATAATTGTTTCATTAGTTTAGCCGTTTTTATAGAATCTTTTGTTATTCCATCCATATTGATGTTCCTCCGCAAATTACAAGCAAATGTTTCGAATCATCCTGTTACTTTGTTACTCATTGATTGATACCAATACCATACCCTTCTACTTTTTGCTGTCTCAGATTGGAAGAGCAGAGTCACACTCTCAGCGGTTCGCTGTTACCGTATCGTTTCGTCGTAAACTCCTTACTCTACGACAGCTGTCCCATGGGGCAGAACATCTTCTTCTACTTCGCTGATGCCTCAGCTCGGACAAGCAGTGGTACGGCCTCATCATGAAATGAGTGAACACTAATTATGCCAGGTAATCTTGTCTGTTCTATAAACTCTTTGACGATAGCGTAAGGTTATCGTTAAATAGTATTACCTAGATAAACTGATATTTTATTATTTCTTTTTCTTTGGTTTTGGTGCAGGTAACTCATCATACATTGAATTAAATAAGCCAGTTAAATATTCTTTGTTGTCAACATCATCTACCAATAGCATTTCCTTTGCACCTTCATACGGCAATTCGTATTCTACATTCGGCATATACGCTATTGCAGATTTGACAGGCTTCACTAAAAATCTATCATCATAAATTCCACCCATGATTTTCCCTCGATAATAAATTATATATTCACCCATCATTGCTCTATATGATATTTCTTCCAACTCGGACAATTGTTCTAAAATGAAATCTAAATATTCTTTACTTGAAGCCATAATCTACACCTCCAAAATTTGCATTGGTCTACAGGATTTTTAATACTTATATTAGTTCAATATGGTGGGCGTTCCGTTTCTACTATGCTACTTCGTAGCTCGTACAAGCAGTGATACTGCCTCAACGTGATGCGTTTGCGGGACTCAAAAGGTTCAGTGAACCTTTTGAGGATTAGCTGTGTTTCACTAACAAACTCACACACTCCACATGATGCGTCTGCGGAAATAAATCCACCGGCTGAACTTTCTTCAATTCATAGCCCAACTCTTGGTAGAGTTTGATATCACGCGCCATAGTGGCGACGTTACAGGAGATATAGGCGACGCGGTCAGCGCCTGTTTGGGCACTTGCTTTGATGAAGCTTTCGGTCAAGCCCTTGCGCGGTGGGTCGACTAGGATAGCAGTTGGTTGGATGCCTTCCTTGAGCCAATTCTTCATAGCATTTTCTGCTGTATCACAAACATAGTGGGCATTGGTGATGCCATTTAGACTAGCATTCTTCTGGCTATTCTCTACTGCTTCGGGGATAACCTCTACTCCATAGACTTCCTTGACATGCTTGGCAACTGATAAGCCAATGGTCCCAATTCCTGAGTAGGCGTCAATCACCACATCCTCTGATCTTAGCTCTGCAAAGTCAATGGCTGTCTGATAGAGCTTCTCAGCCATTTCGGTATTTACCTGGTAAAAGGCTGGTCCAGAGATTTGGAAGCTATTGCCCAACATTTGATCGGTAATATAATCTTGACCATAAAGCGTCCGCCATTCTTTTCCAAAAATGGCATTGGTGTTCTGGTCGTTGATATTTTGCATAACGGATTTGATGGCTGGGAATTGCTTGATCAACTGCTCGATCAACTGGTCCACACGGAAAATCTTGGGACGAGTAGTGACCAAAATGACCATGATTTCTCCAGAATGGTGACCTCGGCGAACCACAAGATTCCGAATCAAGCCTGATTGTTCCTTTTCATCATAAGGTTTGAGGTCAAACCGACGAATCAAATCCCGAAGTGCCAAGACCACTTGGTCAATGACTGGATCTTGGATATAGAAGTCTTCAATCGGCATCAAATCATGAGAGTTCTTCCGAAAGAAGCCTGTCTCTACCTGACCATTGACACGACGGACAGGAACTTGGGCCTTGTTACGATACTGGACAGGATGGTCCATCCCCAAGGTCAAGGGCACTTCGATATCAGTGATTCCTGCCATCTTGTAGAGACTATCCTTGACCTGCTTGACCTTGAATTTCAGCTGCTCCGGATAAGCTAGGTGGCCCAAGTCGGCAATACCGCTTCGTAAGTAAGCCAGGTCTAACTCTTCATTGCGGTGAGGAGATTTTTCCAAGTACTCCTCTACTTTTCCGTAGCCGATCTTCTTATTAACCTTGAGCACGCGCATGCGGATGACTTCTCCTGGCAGGGCATTCTCCACAAAAAAGACCAGGCCATCGACCTTAGCCACTCCTGCTCCTTCATGTGTCAAATCGACAATCTCAACCGTTACAATTTCATTTTTCTTTAACATCGTTTTCTATCTTTCTACAAATTAAAAAGGGGTGGAGTCCAAAACTCCTATCCCCTTATTATATCATCTCAGTCCCATTTGGTACAATTTCTTTTTGTAAGCGTCAAAATCAACGAGCAATCCTTGGCCACCATACATATCGTAGGCATCGACCCAATCCCCATTTTCTGGGATGGTCACTCGTTCAATTCCTTTTCCAGCACTTCCGACTAGTCCAAGTCCATTGGTCAATAGGAAAGAAAAAGGAACATTGGTAGACGTCATGGCAAAGACTTTCCCAAGGGCTTCAGATCCCGTAAAGAGTTTAGTTGGATCCTTGATCTGATGCATGATAGCGGACATGACCTCTTGTTGGCGACGGGTCCGACCAAAGTCTCCTTCATCATCCTTACGGAAACGCGAGTAATTGAGAAGGGTCCGGCCATCCATCCGTTGTTTTCCAACCTTGATGGTTTGCTGCGGAACGACACCGTCTTTCATGTTCAAATCGTCTGGTACTTCTACTTCACTGACCTTTTCGCCATCAACCGTTGAAAATTGCGCATTCATCTCGACCCCATTCGGGAAGAGGGTATCGATCGCTGTCGCAAAGGTCTTGAAATCGACCATGGCGTAATATTGGATGTCAATGTCAAAGTTATCTTTGAGCATCTGACGCACCAATTCAGCCCCTTGGTTGTTATTTTGCTCCCCGATGGTGAAGGCCGTATTGAGCTTCTGGTCGTAGTAGCCATCATATTCAGGAATATTTTGCTGGCTGACACCATCGATATGGACCAGTGTATCCCGCATGAAGCTGACCATCTTGATCTTACCTTCTTTGTTATTGACATTGACCACCATGATGGAGTCTGTCCGTGTCTCATCTGACTTCTCACCGATCCGACCATCTGTCCCCAAGATCAAGATATTGACCCCATCTCGCGACTTCTTGCCGTTAAATTTCTCGACGACAGCTGGTTTAGCATCTGGACCTGTCGGCTTGCTATTTAGGCCTTTTACAAACATGAAGACCATGCCACCGATAATGAGCAAGAAAAAGAGAGCAAGCCACTTGAGAATCCGCTTGACGCGGATCTTTTTCCGTGGTTTCTTGGGTGTATCGCTCGTCGCAGCAACTGCTTTCTTCTTAGACTTTTTGCTACGTGATTGGTAAACAGGGAGATCCCCAATTGGTTCAGCAATCTCACCTTGCACTTCTTCTGTAGCGTCTACCTCAGGTTGAAGGGCTTCTGCTTCCTCATAAGCTCCTTGGCTCTTCTTGAGCAGGTAATTGTATTCTAGTTGTTCTCGTTCATTCAAATAATGAAAATTTGAGTATAAGTACTCTAATCGCTTTCGCTCATGGTGAGATAGAAAGTTGGATTCGTTACTCATCTTTTCTCCATTCCGTTATCTTTTAAGGTATAGACCTGATACTGACCTAAGACTTTTGTCTGAATGCCCAAACTGTCTAATTCCTGATAGGCAAACTGCAGAAGATCAGGCGCTTCATTTAGGAGGTCAATAATGAAAAAGTATTCTCCTAAAGCTGTTTTTAGGGGTCGACTTTCAATCTTGGTTAAATTAATCCCCCGCCAAGCAAAGGTGGACAAGCCCTTATAGAGGGCTCCTGCCAGGTTACTTGGTAAGGTCAAGGCCAAACTAACTTTTTGAAGGGCCGGACTTAAAGTTTCTGAGATCGCTGGCTCTTTGGCCCCTAAAATCCAAAAACGTGTATAATTGTCCTCGATTTCTTGGATGTCCTTGGCCTGGACTTCCAAGCCATACTCACTGGCCGCTGCCAGAGGGGCAATCGCTGCAATTTCCAAGTCTGGATGCTCTGCTATATAGCGAGCCGCATAGGCTGTTGAAGCCGTCATTTCCATAGCCGCATCTGGATAATGGGCCCTTAGAAAAGCCTTCCCTTGGGCCAAGGCCTGTGGATGCGAATAGACCGTTCGAATGGGGCGATCTTTTTTAGCCACCAAGAGCTGTTGCTTGATGGGATAGACCACTTCTGCAACGGCTTGAATGGTCCCTTGATGAAAGAGGTAATCAAGAGTCTCATGGACACTGCCTTCAATCGAGTTTTCAACAGGGACGACTGCAAAATCGATCTCTTGATTCTCATAAGCCTTGATGACATCTGTGATCGTCCGATAGGCGATGCGTTTAGAAGTCGGAAAGCTATGAGTGGCCACATCATGGGTAAAAGATCCCTTGGGACCAAGATAGCCTACAAGCATCGAATGATCTCCGCAATTTCTTCAGGTGTTTTGTCCTCAACATCCACAATATGGGTAGCAATCGCTTCATACAAAGGCAAACGACCATCAAAAATCTTCTTAAATTCTTCTTTGGTGTTGTTTAAAAAGAGGGGACGTTGGATGGCTTTGTCATTTTGAATCCGTCTGTACAAGGTTTCAAAATCTACTCGCAGATAAATGTTGTGAGGATTTTTTTCCAAGAGCGCACGATTATGAGGATTGACCACAATCCCACCTCCAGGAGAAATGATAGCCGCTTCATTTTCCAATAAACGCTCCAGCATTTCAGCCTCGCGACGTCGAAAGGCAGCTTCTCCTTCCACTGCGAAATAGTCATTGATCGACATGCCGATCTCTTTAACAATTAATTCATCCATATCATGGAATTTTGGATCAAGAATGCGACCAACGGTCGTTTTACCTGTTCCCATAAAACCAAGTAAAATTTTAGCCATGCAGCAAGGTCTCCAAATCTTCAAAAAAACTAGGGTAACTGGTGTTAATGGCCTCTGCCCGATCCAGCATCACATTTCCTTCACTCACCAATAAGGCAGCAATGGCAGCCATCATGCCGATCCGGTGGTCTCCAAAAGTTTCTAGGTCTGCCCCGTGCAGAGGAGTTGGTCCGGTGATGACCATGCCGTCTTCCGTTGGCACGACATGGGCTCCCATGGCATTGAGGCTATCTGCTACGACCTGGATGCGGTCCGTTTCTTTAACACGAAGCTCTTCAGCATCCGCAATCACGGTCTGACCAGTTGCTTGTGTCGCTAGTAAGGCAATAATCGGCAATTCATCAATCAAGCGTGGAATCAACTCCCCATCAATCCGAATCCCTTTTAAGGACGAGGTCTTGACAGTGAGACTTGCAGAGACCGCTTTTTCATCGCGATCCTCCATGGTGAGATCTCCCCCCATTTCTTGAATCACATCGAGAATCCCTGTCCGCGTTTGGTTGATGCCAACATTTTCAATCTTGATCACACTATCTGGCAGAATGAGGCCGGCCACTAACCAAAAGGCTGCACTGGAAATATCTCCAGGAACGATGACTTCTTGACCTTGGAACTCTTGTCCACCTTGGATGCGGATGGTTTTTCCATCCACCTGGATCTCCCCGCCAAATTGGCGAATCATATCCTCCGTATGGTCACGCGTCTTTTCCTTCTCGATAATCGTCGATTCACCTTCAGCTTGTAGAGCGGAAAAAATGAGAGCAGACTTGACTTGGGCCGATGCCACTGGCAAACGGTAATGAATTGATTGAAGCTGATGGGTCCCTTTTTCATGTAAAGGTGGGCAATCGCGCTCTCCCTGACCAGCAATCTCTACTCCCATCTGACGCAGTGGAATCGCGACACGATCCATGGGCCGTTTGGAAAGACTATCGTCTCCGACCATGGTCACTGCAAAATCCTGACCTGCTAGGACACCTGAGATCAAACGAATAGAAGTTCCTGAATTGCCCATATCAAGGGGAGATGTCGGGGCTTGAAGACCTTGAAAGCCTACTCCTTGAATCCGAATCACATCCCCGTCATCTTGGATGGAGACTCCTAAATCTCGAAACACCTGGATGGTAGAAAGCACATCTTCTCCTCGCAAGATATCATAGACCTTGGTTTCGCCCTGTGCAAGACTTCCAAAAATAATGGATCGGTGACTGATGGATTTGTCACCAGGGACACGAATGGTTCCCTTTAGACCCTTGCTATTGGTTCTTAATTTCATTGCCATCTCCAGAGTGCTTTTCCACATATTCTATCATAAATAGGACATGAATTCAATTTTTGATCAAAAATTTGGAACAAAAAACGAATGTTTCCTAGCTTTTTTTGAGCCTCTTTTCTTCTACTGGCGAACGAAAATACCAGAGTCAAAATTACAACTCTGGTAGTGGTTCTTATTTGTATAAATCTTGAATCGGCTCAAAGATGATCTTTTCAAGATCTGCAAGATAAATAGACAATTGCTGTTGTTTGGTGAAAAATTCATTCACAATCGGACTTGCTTGGATTTTTTCCATATAGTCCTTCATTTTTTGTTGGACAGCTTCTGTTGGAAGTTGACCGGATTGCATCAAGCCTTGCAGTTGATTTTGGAAAGCCACGTATTCGTCAAACAACGTTTTCGCTTCTGAATCTGCTTCGATCGCTTGCTTGCTTTCTACGACAGCCTTATATTCAGGAAGGTCTCGCAGAGTCCGAGAGAGTTCGTTTGCTACATCATAAATATTTGCCATTTTCTAGGCTCCTTTACTGATAAGATACTTCTATTATACTGCTTTTCCTTCAATATTCCTAAAATGAAGCAGGTCTTTTGATGCAAATCCTTCTGTAGACCTAGCGAGCAAGGACGGTATAAGACGTCGCCTGGCTGATCAATGTTTGAGCCCGCTCTTGATCCTCTGCATTTTTAAAGGTCAGCTGCAAAATCCCGTGGATATCTTCCCGATTCTCTTCATTGATGTGAATATTGACCAAGGAAATCCCTTGTAGGAGTTGTAAGATTTCAAGGATCACACCTTCCTTATCAGGGACATCGATAAAGAGATCATAGGCACTATCGCGTCCAGCACGCTGATGGATCTGCATTTCTTTTCGGTGCTTGCGCCCTTCTTGGAAAAAGGACCAAATAGCCTCTTCGTTATCTGCTTGAATGGTCTCAGCCACCTGATCCAAACGGTCTTTGAAATCTACAATCCGCTCTAATATCGCTTGAGGGTTGGACAAGAGAATAGAGGTCCACATGCTTGGCTCACTTTCCGCAATCCGTGTCATATCCCGAAAGCCACCAGCTGCAAAACGGCGGGTCATTTCATGCTCTTCCCCATAAGCTACGGCCTGCTCGACCAGTGTCGAGGCTAAAATATGAGGGAAATGGCTGATCTGGGAAGTCACCCGATCGTGTTCCTCGGCGTCGATTTCAATAAATCGAGATCCCAATCCACTCAGAAGCTCTTTCAACTCTTCCATGGCACCCCGTGTGGTCAAGCTGGAAGGGGTAAAAATATAATAAGCGTTCTCAAATAAGGTGGCATCTGCCGCTGCGGCACCTGTCTTATGACTACCAGCCATGGGATGTCCTCCTACAAAGCGTACATCCTTATCTGTAAACACTTTTTCAGCTTGTGCGACAATTTCTGCCTTGGTAGAGCCTGCATCTGTCACCAATACCCGGTCTTTCAAATGCAAGCCAGCTAAGGTTTCTAAGTAAGACTTGGTTTGCTTGATGGGAAGGGCCAAAATAATAATATCCGCTAAAGGGGCAAAGGCTGCGAAATCATCCGTCACCTGATCCACCATTCCTCTTTCAAGGGCGATGGTTCGAGAGGCTTCACTACGATTGTACCCAAGAATGGTCACATGTGGGTGGGCTCTCTTAATCCCTAGCGCGAGTGAAGTACCAATCAAGCCCAAGCCAGCAATATATACAACTTTCTTCTCCAAAGGAAAACTCTTTCTCTTAAAAATTCTTCGTAAAGTCCCGGTGCTTAGCAACGGCTTCTTTCAATTCTTCCAAGTTATCGGATGAGAATTTTTCAAGCACTTCTGTAGCAAGGACTGTTGCGACCACTGCTTCCATCACCACTCCTGCAGCTGGTAGAGCCGTTGGGTCGCTGCGCTCAACCGTCGCCTTATAAGGCTTATGAGTTTCAATATCCACACTCATCAAAGGTTTGTAGAGGGTCGGAATAGGTTTCATGACACCACGAACCAGAATGGGCTCACCATTGGTCATGCCCCCTTCAAAACCACCAAGATTATTGGTGCGACGCGTATAGCCGGTGTCCTGAGACCAGATGATTTCATCCATGACTTGACTACCTTTTAGGCGACCTGCGTCGAACCCAAGACCAAACTCCACTCCCTTAAAGGCATTGATAGAGACCACTCCTTGAGCGATTTTAGCGTCCAATTTCTTGTCCCATTGCACATAGGATCCTAGTCCAACAGGCACACCACCAACCAAGGTTTCCACAATTCCCCCGATGGTATCGCCATCTTTTTTTACTTGGTCAATGTAGGCCTTAACGGCTTCTTCTTGTTCTGGCACAACAATCGAAACTTCCGACTTCGCTGCCTTTTCCTTGATTTCTGAAACGGTTAGATTCTCGGGAATTGCAATCTCGATTCCCCCAAAATTGACAATGTGGCTAGCTACTTCAAGGCCGATTTCTTCTAAAATCCGTTTAGCAACTGCACCAACGGCCACACGCATGGTCGTCTCACGGGCAGAAGAACGTTCGAGCGAATTACGAAGATCGTCAAAACGGTATTTGATCCCTCCGACTAGATCGGCATGACCAGGACGTGGCTTGGTGATCTTGCGCAGATTTTTCTTTTTCTCTTCGACTGGTGCTACATTCATGATCTCTAGCCATTTTTGATGATCCAGATTGGTCACGTTCAGAGTAATCGGACCTCCCATGGTCAAGCCATGACGGACCCCTGATGTGATCTCGACCCGGTCACTCTCAATTTTCATCCGAGCACCACGACCATAGCCACCTTGTCGACGTTTGAGCTCTTTATTAATATCCTCTTCAGATAAAGGAAGGCCTGCCGGAACGCCCTCGATGATGGCTGTTAGTCGAGGTCCATGGGACTCTCCTGCTGTTAAATATCTCATACGACCTTATTCCTTTCTTTCTAAAAAGTCCTTCATTTCTTGAAGAGGGATTTGATGAATCGCTGCTTGCCCCAACTCTGGAACAATTACTAATTTCAAGTTCGTCCCACGCGCCTTTTTGTCATGGGTCAAGGCTTGATAAAGGGCTTCTTTATCCCAGTTCTCATAGGTCACCGGAAGGCCAAATTTCCGGCACATTTCTTCGATTTGTTGGCTGATTCCTTTTGGCATCAAGCCCTTTTCTTCTGCAACTCGGGAGAGCTGCACCATGCCCATACTGACGGCTTCTCCATGCATAACCTGCCCATAACCAGCTGTCGCTTCAATAGCATGTCCAATAGTATGCCCAAAGTTGAGATACAGACGAATGCCATTGTCCAACTCGTCTGCCACAACATGGTCTCGCTTCACCAAGCAAGAATGAGAAATGATGCTCTCTGCATGCTCTAAAATACTCTGGACAGAACCATCCATGGCTTCCAATTCTTCCCAGAGTTCAGTATCTTGGATGAGGCCGTACTTGATGACTTCGCCCATCCCCTCGATCAATTCACGTTTCCCTAAAGTGCTCAACACTTCAGGATCAATAAACACACCATCTGGTTGAGCAAAGGTCCCTACCATGTTTTTAGCAAGTGCTGTGTTGACTCCCGTCTTTCCCCCGATAGAAGAATCCACCTGTGCGGTCAAGCTAGTCGGGATCTGAACAAAGGAAATTCCTCGCATATAGGTCGAGGCAGCAAAACCAGCCAAATCACCAACTACGCCACCCCCAAGAGCGACAATACCATCACTGCGCGTCATGCCCTGGGTAGCTAGAAATTCATAAACTTTTGAAACAGTGGTTAGATTCTTACTGGCTTCCCCTTGAAGAAACTCAAAGCGCACCACTTGAAAACCAGCTTTCTCCAGGCTCTTCTCTACGATAGAGGCATATAGCTTAGCCACCCGGTTATCGGAAATAATAGCGACTTTTTTATCGCCCCAAAGAGTGCGCAACCAGTCTCCAACTTGGTTGAGACCACCTCTTTCAATCACAATATCATAGGAATGTCCTGGAATAGGTACCGATACGTTCATAGGAATCTCCTTCACGTTTTTCTTTGATTCTATCTTATCATGAAATAGGGCACATGTCTCAATCAAAATGAAAAAGAGACTAGAGCAAGACTGTTTTTTAAAAAATCAGTTCCTGTTCTAATCTCATAAAGCTTTTTCAATAGGAGAAGGTAAACCCCTCTCTTAGTCACATACAAATTGGCGATATTCTGTTGTCAATGCTTCCCATACAGACTCTGTAGGAAATACTTTCCCAGTCATTAATTCAAAGGCTGCTTCAGCTTGATAAAAGAGCATTCCCAGCCCATTTACCCTCTGGTTTCCTTGATTCACTGCTAATTGCAGAAAGGGGGTCACTGCCGGATAGTAGGCCATCTCTACGATTAAGGCCTGTGGGGGAAAGGTCAAGTGACTCGCTATCGGAAGAGACTGACCATCCATCCCAACACCAGTCGCATTTAAGATGAGATCGGCTTGATTAAAGAAGCTTTGAACGTCTTCATTTTTCTCAATCGCATACAATTCTATCAAGAAATCAAAGCCATCTTCTAGCAACTGAACCTTGGAACGATAATGGACCAATCTTTCCTCTCTCACAAAGACAAGGATACGTTTTACACCTAGATGAATGGCCTGTGCAATAATCGCTAAAGCTGCACCACCTGCGCCTAAGAGAACCATTGTTTTTCCCTTAATGGAGAAAGCAGGAGGCAAACTGCGAAAGAAACCAATTCCATCTGTATTGTAGCCTTTAAGCTTGCCATCACGGTGAACAATGGTATTGACAGAACCGATCTTTCGGGCCATCTCATCCACTTCATCTAAGTAAGGAAAGACCTTCTGCTTGTAGGGCATGGAGATATTGGCCCCAATCATATCCAACTTACGAATTTGGCTGATGGTGCTTTCTAAGTCTTCTTCAGCAATATCCCAAGCTAGATAAGCAGCATTGGTCGCTGTTAATTCATAGGCTAGATTATGAATGAAAGGAGAGATACTATGACGAATGGGATGGGCAATGACCGCTGCCATCCGAGTATATCCGTCAATCTTCATTTAATAACTCCCGAATTCTTCTCATATTTTCAAGAGGAATTTGACCTGGGGCACTTTCCTCTCCGACTCTAGCATAAGACCAAGAAGAGCCTGTCAAGTCAGCTGTCAAGCGAGAAATTTTCCCGATCTTGCCCATCGAAATAGTTACATACTCTTGCTCAGGATTCAGCGTCTTGAAACCACGCGTATAATTCATCAAATCAAGGACATCTTGTTCATTGTGGGCCATAACGGATACCTTGACCAATTTTGGAGAAAAGCTGGTCAATTCCGATAAGATCTCCATCATATTTTCCGGAGTCTCTTGGAAATTATGGTAACTGAGCACAAGATTTGAAAACTCCAACATTTCTTCAAAGACGTCACGATGGCTATAAAACTCAAAATCGATATAATCCGGATGATAGATAGATTGAATATCTTTTAGGATCCCAACATATTCTTCGTTAGTCAGCTCCATCTCTCCACCTTCAGCTCGAGTCCGCAAGGTGAATAAAATCTCGCGTCCAGCAAATTTTTCAAATACTGCTGGAGCAACGGTTAAGATCTCGCTTTTTTCTAAAAAGTCCGCACGCCACTCAATAACATCTGCATCATCGTAACGCGAACCATCTAGTTGTTGCGCCTCTTCTAAGGAGCGAGGCATAATCGAAACAACTAACTTCATACATCCACCCTAATCGTAAATACTTTTAAGTAATTACTACTTTCTTCTTTCTTGTTCCATCGAAAATCTCCCGGAAGGCCGTATTCCGCTACATAGCGATGCTTACGGCCTTGAAATCCCTTTTCGATTTGTTTTTTAAATTTATCTTTGGTCACATTTGCCGCATTGGTACTGAGAATCAAGGTCCCACCTGGATTTAAAATCTCAAGAGCCTCGCTGACCAACCGATGGTAATCTTTAGCGACTGAAAATGTCCGTTTTTTATTCCGCGCAAAGCTAGGTGGATCGAGCACGATCACATCATAGCTTAGGTCATGGCGTTTGGCATATTTGTAATAATCAAAGACATCCATTACGACAAAACGATGAGGATCCAGCGCTAAGCCATTTGCCACAAAATGCGCTTCTGATAATTCTCTACTTCTCTTAGCCAGATCGACCGATGTTGTCTCAACTGCTCCACCCATTGCCGCAGCAACAGAAAAGGCCGCCGTATAGGAGAACATATTGAGCAAGGACTTGCCAGCTGCTAAGCCCTCTACCAAGCTACCTCGAACTTCATGCTGATCCAAAAAGATTCCCGTCATCAAGCCATCATTGAGAAAGACTTGGTAAGAAACACCATTTTCAAGAATCGAAAATTCTTGCGGTGCTTCTTCTCCATAGACATGAGCCGATTCATAGTCCAAGCCTTTAAAGCGAATCTTTTCATAACCGCCTCGGACTTCCGGAAAAGCTTCTTGAAAGGCCGCTAGAATGGTTTCCTTGATCTGAAATACGAAGGGATTGTACCAAGAAAAGACAATAAACTCACCATACAAGTCAACCGTAAAGCCACCAAAACCATCTCCCTCTTGGTTAAAGAGACGAAAAGCAGTTGTCTTCTCATCCTCATAATAAGAACGACGGTATTGCTTGGCTTTGATGAAAAGATTTTTAAAAAAGTCTTGATCAAAAGTGACCAACTCTTGTGAAACAAACCATCCAATCCCTTTATTTTGTTCAGATAAGTATCCGACTCCGAGGGATTGTCCATCTCCTGAAAGCAATTGAACCGCTTGATCCAAAGCAGGAAGTGAGTCAAAATCTTGCTTTTCAAGAAGAGATTGTCCTTGTTTGATTTTTGTTGCGACTTGGCGACTGACAGTGAGTTTTTTCATACCCTCTATTATAGCAAAAGTCTGCAGTTTTCACAAAGAGAGGGTTTATTTACTGGAACTTTTTTTACCATTTTATCCTAGCTCTCATCATTTAGCTTCAAATGATATAAAATGCCGGATCTTTCCTATTTCTTTCCTCTCCTTTACAGTCATTTTTTTCTTTCTCCATAAAATTGTGGTATACTTGTATATGAAAATTTTTAGGAAATAAGACAAGGAAGTAACATTTTGTGAAAAAAATTACGAATTCGATACTCAATTTCATGAGTACCAGACTAGGATTTGTCTTGACCCTTCTGTTGCTCTACTGGTTCAAAACCATGTGGGCCTATTCAGTTGATTTTAATTTAGACATTCAGGGACCGTATCAGATTTTTCTAGCAGTGATCAACCCATTGCCGATCAGTTTGCTCTTCATTGGGCTTGCACTTTATATCAAACGAACCAAGCTCTTTTATAGTTTGGCCTTTGGGATCTACCTTCTCTTATTTATTTGGTTGATTTCCAACTCCATCTATTATCGAGAATTTACAGACTTTGTAACGGTCAATACCATGTTGGCTTCGAGCAAAGTGTCTGCCGGTCTCGGAGCTGCTGCTTTAGAATTGTTCCGCCCTTGGGATGTGATCTACATTCTAGATTTCCCTATTCTCGCTTTCTTCTTCTTTAAGAAATGGATTCGAATGGATACCCGTCCCTTCAATAAACGAGCTAGTTTTGCGGTTACCTCTTTATCAGCCATGCTCTTTTCGGCCAACCTTTTCCTTGCAGAAATTGACCGACCTGAGCTCTTGACTCGTGGGTTCTCAAACTACTATGTCGTTCGTGCCCTAGGCTTACCAGCCTTTCTGGGTTACAGCGCTAATCAGACCTATGCTGCTAACAAAGAACGTTCCAAAGCCTCTGAGGCAGATCTAAAACCGGTGGAAGAATATATCCAACAGCATTATGCCAAGCCTAATCCTGAGTACTTTGGAATGGCCAAAGGCCGGAATGTCATCTACATTCACCTGGAAAGTTTCCAACAATTCTTGATCGATTACAAGTTGAAAGTAGACGATAAAGAATATGAAGTGACACCTTTCTTAAACTCACTTTACCACTCGAAAGAAACCTTTGCCTTTTCAAATGTCTTTAACCAAGTCAAGGCAGGGAAAACGTCTGATGCTGAGACCATGATTGAAACAGGCCTCTTCGGACTCAACCAAGGTTCCTTTATGGTGAACTATGGTGGAACCAATACCCAACAGGCTGCACCATTTATTCTTTCAAAAAATGGTTACAACTCGAGCGCTGTTTTCCACGGGAATGCTGGAAGTTTCTGGAACCGGAATACTGCCTATAAACAATGGGGCTACAATTACTTCTTTGATGCCAGCTACTTCACCAAACAAAACAGCAGCAATTCCTTCCAGTATGGTCTTAATGACAAATACATGCTCAAGGATTCCATCAAATACCTTGAAAGATTGCAACAGCCTTTCTATACGAAGTTCATTACGGTTTCCAACCACTATCCTTATACGACCAGCTTGTCAGGAGATGATCTTGGCTTCCCTCTAGCTAAGACACAGGACGAAACCATCAATGGCTATTTTGCGACCGCTAACTACCTAGATTCATCGATCAAAGCCTTCTTTGATTACCTGAAAGAATCTGGTCTTTACAAAAATTCCATCATCGTCCTCTATGGGGACCACTACGGAATTTCAAACTCCCGCAACCCAGCTCTTGCTCCTCTACTTGGTAAGAACTCTGAAACGTGGTCAAGCTATGACAATGCCATGTTGCAACGCGTACCTTATATGGTAGTCATTCCAGGTATGGATAAGGGTGGCATCATTGATACCTATGGTGGCGAAATTGATATGCTCCCAACCTTGGAACATTTGCTAGGTATTGAATCCAACAAATTCCTCCAAGTTGGTCAAGATATGCTCTCACCAGAACATGATCAAATCGTCGCCTTCCGTTCTGCTAACTACTTTGTTACTCCAGAGTATACGAGCTATAGTGGCCGGACCTATTACACCAAAACAGGTGAGGAAATCACGAACCCAGACGAAAAAACCAAGGAAGAACTGGACAAGATTAGGGAAGCTGCTAACCTGCAATTGAAGATTAGCGATAGCATCCAGACCGGTGACCTCCTTCGCTTCTTCAAGGGCAATGATCTTGGAAAAGTCAATCCAGAAGATTATTCCTACACCAATTCCTTCAAGGCATTGAAAAAGATTGAAAAGGAAAAAGGTGACAAATCAACCAGCCTTTATAACCAACGTGGCAACCAGTCTACCGTTGATCTCTTCAAGGCACCAACTTATAAAGAATTGCACCCAGAAGACGATAGTTCTTCCTCAACAGAGACCAGTAGCAGTTCTTCTAAATAAAAAGAATCCCTGAGTTTAAAAACTCAGGGATTTTATGATTTCTTTTAAAAAAACTTAGTCTAGGACTTCAAAAACAGAAGCTGTTAAATTCTCCACATAGAAGGGACGTTTATGGCGACTATTACCAACCATTAATTTCAATTTATCTGAATTTTGGAGGTAATATGGAAGCCCGCTGGCGTTAAAGATCACCAAGTACTTCTTGTCTCCTGTTAGTTCATAGATGACAAGACCACTGGTATCTGTCGCAGATTGGATAAAGACTTGTTGGTAGATGTTATCATAGCTTTCAAGCGCTAAAACAGGAAGACTTGTCTTCAAGGCAATCAAGCTTCGGAGGTAGGCGATCGATTCCTTATTCTGACTGACCAAATCCCAATTGACCTGATTCACAAAATCTGGAGCATTGTAGGAATTCATGGCCCGCTCACGATCCAAAGGTGTGATCTCTCCATTAGGACCTGTCGCTACCAATTTAGTCCGCATAAACTCTTGACCCAATTGCATAAAGGTCATACCCTGGAAGAGCAGGTTCATGGCCGTAGCCAACTCTGAGCGCTTGATCAAGCCTGCTACTTCTTCATTTGGATGGAGGGTCTGAAGCAAGTCATAGAGATTATAATTGTCATGAGCTTCCACATAATTTAAGACCTGGCTAGGAGTCAAATAATTTCCAAGTTCCGCACTGCCTAACACAGCACGCGCAACGATATTCTCTGTTGATTTTCGGCTGACAAAGCCACGTTTGATGGAACCATAAACCTCCGCCCCTTTAATAGCATCACGCTCCGTGTCGTTAAAGAATCCAATACGTGGCAATTGCGCCGCATTGTCTTTCTTAGCCTTATCCTCCGGTGCGAGACCGGTTCCCATGTCCCAACCTTCTCCATAAAGGAGAATGCGAGGATCAAGAGCATCCATCGCCTCCCGAATAGCATTCATTGTCGTCACATCGTGAATGCCCATCAAATCAAAGCGGAAACCATCGATCTGATACTCTTTGACCCAGTGCGTAAGGGAATCAATCATGTACTTGCGGTACATTTCATGCTCACTCGCCGTCTCATTACCGACACCTGTCCCATTTTGGAAGCGCCCATCTGGCTCCATCCGATAATAATAATCCGGAACTGTATTTTGGAAAGGACCATTCTCCGTTGAGTAGGTATGATTGTAGACCACATCTATGACTACAGAAATTCCAGCTTCATGATAAGCCCGGATCATCGTTTTAAGCTCTTTCATGGTTTGTTTGGGATTGGATGGATCTGTTGAAAAACTGGTTTCTGGTGCAGAATGATTCTGAACGTCGTAACCCCAATTGTAGGTCACACGACCTTCTTCATCGTACTGTTTATAGCGATCAGAGATCGGCTGCAATTGCACGACATTGACCCCTAACTGACGGATATAATCAAAAGCAGTCGCATCTCCATGGCTATTGACGGTTCCTTCTTGGCAAGCCCCCAGATAGGTCCCACGCAAAGACTCGTCCACACCTGATGTCGGTGACTTGGTCAAATCCCGAAGGTGCATCTCATAGATCACTGCTTGACAAGGATTGTCCAGGCGCCAGGGAGTCGCATCGGCGCCTTTTTTAGTCCCCCAATCAAACTGACGATCTGCTCTTGAAAGAATGGCAGAGCGCATCCCGTCCGCTGTCGTTGCAATACTATAAGGATCGCGCGTCACTTGAGTATGGTGTTCAAAATGGACACGATATTGATAGGCCATACCACTTAAATTTCCAAGAAAATCTAAAATCCAAACACCATGGGTATTTTCTGGGTGGTAGCTAGACTCTTGTTTGCC
>CAKPZX010000012.1 GCA_934215455.1 uncultured Streptococcus sp. | reverse complement strand
TCTTCCAAAATCTTTTCTGTACGTTTAATATTGTCATAGACCGCTTGACGGCTCACTCCAAACTCTTCTGCAATCTCAGCCAAGCTGTAGTCATCTGCGTAGTAGAGCTCGATGTAGTTCATCTGCTTGTCCGTCAAGAGCGCTGCATAAAACTCAAAGAGCGCATTCATTCGGTTGGTTTTCTCAATTTCCATACCTTTCATTATATCAAAAAAGCCCGCTAAAGACTAGCGGGACTTGATTCTTTTTGAGCTTGAAATAAGAGGATTCATCATTAAAGTTTCAGTGCCAACATATTGACCGTCATCCCTGCTGCAGTTCCCATCAAGAAGATGGTATCTCCTTCCTTCACATAGCCATGATCCAGTGCATAGGCTAGGCCGAAAGGTACGGCTACCGAAACCATATTTCCATAATCACTGACAATATTGAGGTACTTGTCTTTGCTGACGCCCAATTTGTCCATGACAAGTGGTAAGGCACGGCTTGCTTGGTGAGGAATAATATAGTCTACAGCATCTTTAGAAATGCCTGATTTCTCTTGGAATTCTTGGAACATTTCTGGAATAACACGGGCAGAAAGCAAAAGAATCTTCTTCCCTTTCATATCAAACATGAAATCAGTCTTGGTTGCTTCAGAGTACAATTTCGGATGATAAGCTGTCAAACCACCACGAATTTCAGTATCATGGGCTCCCTCAGACCAGGTACGTTGCATACTGGCAATGATTCCTTTATCTTCCTTTGTTGCTTCAAAAATAAAGGCTGCAGCTCCATCGCTAAACAGTTCAAAGCTTTCTTTTTGTTTGGGATTCAGCCCTAGGCTACCTACTTCACTAGATACAATCAGAACCCGACGGTATTCTCCACCTTCAATCAGATAAGAAACAGTGCTTAAAGCTGATACAAAACTGGTACAAGTGGTGTTGATATCCATAGCAGGAATCGTCAGTCCCTTGGCCACGCGCTCATGAATAAGGGCAGCTGTACAAGGAATGGGCTGAACGCCAACCGCACTAGCCGAAACCAAGCAGTCGATGTCTGCCATTTCAAGTCCCGCATGGTTTAAAGCAGCCTTAATCGCACGTTCTGCTAGATCAATCTGTGTTTCTTCTCCTTCTTTCACGCGGTAACGAGTTTGGTCTTTGAAAGTTACTGTATGAGCTGGAAGCGCTGTTCCATAGCCTTTAATTTGCAAATGTCTTTTTACAGTAGTCATAGGATTCTCCTTTTATTGAAGTCGTTGAACACGTTTTAATTTACGTGTTGGATCCCATTGGTAATCGATAAATTGAATACTTGGGAGGATGAATTGTTTTTGCTGAGCTAAGAGTTCAAATTGAGCAAAGATCGCTTGCTCCATAGACTCTGTCCGGTGACTCAAGGCAATGGTAATGGATCCATCTGCCAACTGAGTTACTTGATAGTCCTGAATATTTTCGACAAAGAGAATGCACCGTCGAATAAAATCCGGATAGATCATCTGGCTACTGCCATCTTCTTTTTTGAAATAGAAGATATCGTCTGATCGTCCTTCGATCTTTGCGATTCGAGTAAAGACGGAACCACAAGGGCAAGGAGACTTTTCTTCCACCAAAATATCATTGAGTCGGTAGCGATAGATGGGTTGACTGGTTCGTTTGAAATCCGTAATAATCGGATAAAAGCGGCTATCATCAAGATACTCTTTTTCGACATACAAAATATCTTCGTTGAGATGTAGATTGCCTTCTGAACAGGTACAAGCTAAAAATCCCTCTGTCGCTTGGTAGACCTGATCAACCTTGTCTAGTTGAAAAGCTTTGGCGATGGTCTGAGCATCTCGATCTTCTAGAATCTCTGCAACAGAAACAACCTTGACAGGTTGGATCGCAAGTTGCTGATTGCTGACATAGTTGGCTAACTCAATCAAGGTTGAAGCTGGTGCGACCACAATGGTTGGTTGATAGTCTTTGAGACGCTCTAAATGCTCCTTGCTATCCTTGAAAATATCAAAATATTCCAAGCGGATAAGGCCTGAATTAATGGTTTGATAGAGTTCATTGTCCGCTCGTAAGAAAAAGGCAATGCGATGACCAAACAGTTTTCCTTTCGGTAGCATCTTGGCTAGAATCGCTGCAGCCCACATACTTCTTTCTTTTTCTGTGGTGACAAAAACTCCTCGGTGGCCTGAAGTCCCAGAAGACAAGCCCACTGCTACTTCTCCATTCATCTCGGTAAAATCTCGCGTTTGTTCTCCGCGAATCGCCATCTCTAAAGCCTGATCTCGATCCACTCCCAGGGTATTGAGTTCATTGAAATGTGTCATCATGAAGGTTTTATCCATGGTTCCAAAGGATTCGGGAGAATGGGTTTGAAAATAGGGAGATTGAGAAGTGATAAATGCGTGGTAGCGTGCCAATTGTTTATCTTGGTATCGCTTCAAGGTCTCCTTTGAACGGAATCGATGGCACCATCTGGTTTCAATAAAGGTTTTCAGAAAGACTGTTTTTTTCATTTAAAATCCTTTCAATCCGATCTTGCGGGTCGTGGCTGACCACAACTTGAATACCCTCTTGCAAGAGTGTTTCCAGCAAATCAGCTCCTTTTAAATAAGCCTTCTTATCATCCTGAACCAAGGATGGAATGAGACGCATTTGCCGTGTGTAAGGCAAGAGCTCTACTCCCCAAGAAAGATCTGCTCCGATGAAGAGTTTGAGCTCATCCAGATAAAGACAACCTTGCCCTCTCGCATGCCCATCGATTGATGATACAAGAATGCTCCCATCACCAAAAAGATCCGTAGTCGGGCGATAGGGGAATGCAGGATCCCTTTGATCTGCTTTGAGACATGTCACCCGATCTTTGAAATCAGCTGGCAAAAATTCTTTAAAAATCAGATCTTTAAATTTTGGTTTTTGGTACACCTCATAGACTTCCTGAGTGACAAAGAAATGAGCATTTGGGAAAAGGGCTGCTCCGCCGAGATGATCCGGGTGCAAATGCGAAAGAATCACATAGGAAATGGATGCCGGTTCAATCCCACGCTCTTGCAATAAATAATCGATCTGGTCTTCTTTTTTCATCTGCATTGGGGTGGCTAGACGGTACCAGAAATATCGAGCTTTTTTCTTAATCTCGTAGTGATAGCCGGTATCGTACAAAATATAGCCTTTTTCACGGTGATGAATCAAAAAGACACCTGCAGGAAATTGCATTTTTTCATTTGGAATTCCTTTAAATAAGAGACCAGAATGACTGCTACAATAGCCTGCTGGAAAATAATCAATGCGCTTGATCATGTTGGACATAGTTGTCAATCCCTTCTTCAATAGTCATTTTTGGATAGTAGCCAAGTTCGGTTTGGGCCTTTTGAATATCGAGGGTTTGGCTATATCGAAGGAGATAATAGGTATAGCGAGTCAATGGGGGTTCAGCTTTCAGATGAAAGAATCGATATACTCCTTCAAGGCTATAAGCCGCACCTGCTACTAGACCTTCCGGAATTTTCCGATAGCGAATCGGCTCTCCCAATCCCTTTAGTGTTGTTTCGATCAAATACTTAAAGGTCTTTGGTTCCCCATTTGTAATATTATAAACCTGTCCGTGTGCTTCTTTGGCCTCTAGAGCCAAGCGAATGGCTAGGGCAACATTTTCCACACAGGTCATATCTATGAGCTGCTCTCCTCCTCGAATCAAAGGAATTCCAATTTTTCGACTGAGGCGTAAGACACGAGGTAAAATACTGGTATCCCCCACACCAAATAATCCTCTAGGACGCAAGATGATACTTGGCACATCTGGATAGTCAGAAAAAAGTTTTTCAGACGCCAATTTGCTTCGGATGTAATTGTTGAGTTGATTTTCTGTTGGAGCATCGCTTTCCTTGATGTTTAATTGGTCTTTTCCAGCTGCGTAAATACTGGGAGAAGATACGTAAACCAAGCGTTTTACCGCATATTCACGGCACAAGTCAAGGACATTTTGAGTACCAACTACATTCGCCTGATAGAAGGCCTTCCAAGGTCCCCAGGCAGTGGATAAAGCTCCAGCGTGAACCACAGCATCAACAGACTGAAAGGCTTGTCTTAATTCCTCAATAGAGCTCAAATCCCCTTTGATAAATTGGACGCGCTCACCTTCCAGAGCCTTCCCATTTTTTTCGTTTCGGCCAAAGGCTACAATGGAATAATCGTGAGCCAACAACTCATCGATCACATATTTTCCAAGGAAGCCAGTCGCACCTGTTACAAGAATTTTCATAGTTTCCCATCCGTTCCACGTCTTAATAATCGTTGAATTTCAAACTCCAAGGTATCCAACGGCTTGTAGGTTTTTGAAAGTTTGTTTAGTCTTTCTAACTTTTCCCAAGATTCTTTTTCTAATAGGGCATTAAAACCTGCTTGAATCTCTTCGGTACGATTGCGATGAGCTTGAAAGGCAATTCCTGCTTCTACTCCTCGAATCGCATAGTCAAATTGGTCATAATCATGTGGCAAGATCAAGGCTGGTTTTTTAAATTCGATACATTGATAAAAGATTCCAGCTCCTCCATGATGAATGACATAGTCCATCTGCGGAATATATTCTTTGTAGGGCAGATAAGAGACGACCGTCACATTTGGCTCTACTTCTTCTTCAGAGAATTCCTTTGCCCCATCTCCTAGAGTGACAAAAAAGTGGCATTCTGGATGCTCTTTGGCCAACTGCTTGGTTTGCTCTAGCAAGTTCTCTTTTGCCCAAGGCAACTGGGTTCCACAAGTCACGAGGACCTTCGTCTTGTCCTCGTAAGGACTGAGGTCTAATGGATATTCTTCTGCTTTTTCAAGAGAAGTTCCCAAGGGGCCTAGCCAAGCATATTGATGAGGGAAGTGTGTTTTCAACTCCAGCTCCATCATCCCAATTCCAAAGATAGCATAAGGAGAGTAGATAGTCTCCACTCCATTTTGATTGTACAACTTGAAATTGTAACGTTTTAATCGTTTGCGTAAGAGGAAAGCGCCACAGTATTTTCCAATGCGCGTGAGTTTACGGCATAGTGCTTGAATCTTCTCTTCTTTCTTTGTGCGCGCGACTCCCATTCCTCCGAAGAAGCAAGGAGGACCATAAGGAGTTTCAATTGCAAATTGTGTTGCCATGGTGGTGATCCAAGGAATTTCTAACTCTTCTGCCACAAAACCAGCTGATAAAGTGATAAAGTCAGCAATGACAATATCTGGACGGTTGACACGCCACTCCTCTAGCAATTGATCCGATACATGATTAATCAAATCAAGACTCCTAGACAATTGCCGATAAGCTGAAAATAGATTGTGTTTTTTATCGTTATTAGCCGCACGTTCAAATTCTTCTACCTTGTCCTCTAGAATTGGAACGACAGTGAAGCCAAGGCTTTCTGCGACGGCTTTTTTCTGAGGACCCGTGAAAACTCGGATTTCCATAGTTGGATCATCTAATAAGGGTTTAACGAGATTTAAAGTTGGGTACAGATGCCCACTCAAGGGAACAGCTACCACATCGATTTTAATTTTTTTCATTTTTTCCTGCCTTATATCTTTTTTTAGATCTAAAACTAGCTTCTATCTATTAATTCGTAAAAAAAATCAAAAATTGAAGAAAAAATAAAATTTTTTTAAATTTTTTTAAAAATTTTCAATGTTGCCTTTACTATCACTATTTAGAAAGAATGACTTCAACCTAAAAAAGCTCCCAAATGCCAAAGAGAGTGAGCCTCTCACACATTTGAAGAGTTTTCTATTTTTACGATTTGCGAGCTTAGTTATTTTCCAAATAAAATTCGAACCGCTCGCCGACATACTGACTTTTTACATATTCAAAAGCCGTCCCATCTTCAAAATAGGAAACCTGTGTCAGACCTAAAATAGCCTGCCCTTTTGAAATCTGTAAGTACTCCGCAATCTTATCCTTGGCCAATCGCGCATAGATGGTCTGATGCGACTTTCCAATCTTATAACCATGACGCTCCAAGGTTTGGAAGAAATGGCTGGTTACCTCTTCTCGATTGAAATTCTTAATAAATTTCTCTGGAATAGAGGCCACTTCATAAACAACAGGGATCCCATCAGCATACCGGACCCGCTCCATTCGAATGATGGTCTCTGTCTTATCGATGCCCAATTTGTCCACTTCTTGGAGGCTAGGAATGGTTTTACGGTATGATATCACTTGGCTAGAAGGTTCCTTGCCTTGCGATTTCATAATTTCTGTAAAACTGGTTGTGCCTCGCATTTTTTCTTGGACGCGCGTGCTGGTGATAAAGGTGCCACTTCCTACTCGTCTTTCAAGCACTCCTTCTTCAACCAGAAGGGTAATAGCCTGCCTCAGCGTCATCCGACTCACCTGAAATTTCTCAGCCAGATCGCGTTCGCTGGGAAGACGCTCCCCGATTTTCCATATTTTTTGATCAATCTCAGACTTAATCTGATCATGAATTTGAATGTAAGCTGGAATCATAACCTTGCTCTTTCTATGTATTATCTCTATTGTAGCGTAAAATTCCTAATTCTTCAATCAGAGATTGGTAAAGACATGGCTTTTGTGTTAGAATAGAGGAAAGTAAATTTCTTTAAGAAGGGGATAAGATGACAAACCTATCAACTGATTTGCATGATGTTGAAAAAATCATCGTGCTTGACTACGGTAGCCAATACAATCAGCTTATTTCACGTCGGATTCGTGAAATTGGTGTTTTCTCAGAGTTGAAGAGCCATAAGATTTCTGCTGATGAAGTTCGTGCAATCAATCCAGTTGGGATCGTTCTTTCAGGTGGACCAAACTCTGTATACGAGGAAGGTTCTTTTGATATCGATCCTGAAATTTTTGAACTCGGTATTCCAATCCTTGGAATCTGTTACGGGATGCAATTGTTGACCCATAAATTGGGTGGTAAGGTCGTTCCTGCAGGTGATGCTGGTAACCGCGAATATGGTCAATCTGAACTGACTTTGACAGAATCTTCTGCTCTTTTTGCCGGCACACCAGACAAACAATTGGTCTTGATGAGCCATGGAGATGCTGTTACAGAAATTCCGGCTGACTTTATCCGCACTGGTACTTCTGCTGACTGTCCATTTGCATCCATTGAAAACCCAGACAAGAAAATCTACGGAATCCAATTTCACCCTGAGGTTCGTCACTCTGTTCACGGTTATGATATCTTGCGTAACTTTGCCTTGAACATCTGTGGGGCTAAAGGTGACTGGACCATGGACAACTTCATTGATATGCAGATCAAAAAAATCCGTGAAACCGTCGGAGATAAACGTGTCCTTCTTGGTCTTTCAGGTGGTGTTGACTCTTCCGTTGTTGGGGTTCTCCTTCAAAAAGCCATCGGCGATCAATTGATCTGTATCTTTGTAGACCACGGTCTTCTTCGTAAAGGAGAAGCTGACCAAGTTATGGAGATGCTTGGTGGCAAGTTTGGTTTGAACATCGTAAAAGCAGATGCTGCAAAACGTTTCCTTGATAAGTTAGCTGGTGTATCTGATCCTGAGAAAAAACGGAAGATCATCGGTAACGAGTTTGTTTATGTCTTTGATGACGAAGCAAGCAAACTTAAAGATGTGAAATTCCTTGCTCAAGGCACACTTTATACAGACGTGATCGAGTCTGGTACCGATACTGCTCAAACTATCAAGTCTCACCACAATGTGGGTGGACTTCCAGAAGATATGCAGTTTGAACTGATCGAGCCACTGAATACTCTTTATAAAGATGAAGTTCGTGCCCTTGGTACTGAGCTTGGTATGCCAGATCACATCGTATGGCGCCAACCATTCCCAGGTCCAGGTCTTGCCATCCGTGTTATGGGAGAAATCACCGAAGAAAAACTCGAAACCGTTCGTGAATCAGACGCTATCCTCCGTGAAGAAATTGCCAAAGCTGGTCTTGACCGCGATATCTGGCAATACTTCACTGTCAACACAGGCGTTCGTTCCGTAGGTGTTATGGGTGACGGCCGTACCTATGACTACACAATCGCCATCCGTGCTATCACTTCTATCGATGGAATGACAGCTGACTTTGCGAAGATTCCATGGGAAGTCCTCCAAAAAATCTCAGTCCGTATCGTAAACGAGGTTGACCACGTTAACCGCATCGTCTATGATATCACAAGTAAACCACCTGCAACTGTAGAGTGGGAATAAAAAAAGAGGCTGGGACAAAAGTCCTGGCCTCTCAATTGTCTTTAGATTGTCGAGCAAGACGCAGTGGTTGAGTGGGCTCTACTACGCTGATTTCATCAGCTTTTACAGCCCTACTCAACTGTGCGGAGGTGGGACAACGAAATCGAATTCTAACGAATTACCAATTTCTGTCCCACTCTCTTTTTTTCACGAGCTAAAAAATAGAAAAGCGAGTCTAAGGTCCAGTGGACCTTTTTTCACGAGCTAAGAAATAGAAAAGCGAGTCTAAGGTCCAGTGGACCTTTTTTTATGAGCTTAACATAAAATTTCTAATTAAGTATAAAAATAGGAAACCACACACAAAAAGCACTCCGACTTCTTGTCAGCAGTGCTTTCCTGCTATTTTTAGCCAACTAAACCACTAAAGAATTTAACAATGGCATTCCAGATGGCTCCGAAGAAGCCAGCAATGGCATTCCACGCATTTGTAAAGAAGTTACCACTATCTTTTAAAATGGCATTGGTATCAAAATTGAGATTGATATTATTAAAGGTATCGCCTGCCTTGTCTACGATACTATCTTTCAAGTCCGACAAGGTCTTCGTAAAGCTTTTGCTACTGATAACACTACTCTTTGAGAGGTTGACTGCGAAATTCACGATCAAATTAATCTGATCACCTGTCACAGTTGTATCCAGCTTATAATTTTTCAGGGTTTCTTCGACGATCTTTCGAATATCATCCTTGCTTAAATCCTGATTGTTTTGTTTGGCATTGGCTACTGCTGTTTTAATATCGGTCAATGCTACGTTTAACTTATCCGCATCGAAGTTTTTCTTACCAGCGTTTTCTTCATTGATCCCGGATAGAGTCTTTAACTCTTCTTGGGCCAGATCTTTGCTTTCTTGAGAAACTTTGGCACCATTTTTCTCAAGCGAGTAATAAATACCAGCCAAGGCACTTTCTCCGGTCACTTGGATAGGGGAAGCAACTGTAATTTGAGCATGCTCCAATCCAAGTGTAACGGCTGCATTACGATACATATCTGCAGTGACCTTGGTGATGTTTTGAGGTGTCACGATATTCACTTCTAGTGGCTTATTTTTGCCTAATTTTTGAATTTTAACAGAGGAATATAGTTCCAAACTATCATCGTTGGCAACGTTCATAATCGAAGAGTAAACCTCTGGTGTCATAGTCTTCCACTCCTCTTTATCTTTCGAACTATCGTAGTTCAGGAGACTCAAGGTTTGTTCGATTTGACTTTGGTCCAGCGAATAACCCAAAACATAGTCTGGCTTGACATAGGTTTCATCAATGACTTTCTGCACATTGCTATCTGCAGAAACCCGAGGGACACCTGTAAACAAAGCCAAAGTCGTTGTTACAAACAATGCAATCTTTTTTAATTTCATCTTTTTCTTCTTTCTAACTCAAATCAACTTTGGGCATCTCTTATTACCTTTCTCACCTCATTAGGGATGAAAAAAGAAGTAAATAAAGAGATTACCCACTTCGATTTTTATTATACAGTTGATTTCTTAAAACTAGCTTACAGTTTTTTTAAGAATGCATGACATTTTTATTTTCCCCAAAGAAACTGGATCAACAGCTTATCTACTATTGGATTTTCATGAAGTTGGCTGTGCTGGGCACCTTTGCCATCAATCTTTTCTTCACGGTAGCTTTTTGCGCGCTCTACTACTAGGTAGCGAAGGGCTTTTGAAGAAACATTGAGAACCGATCCATCCGTCTCTCCACCGATATCACCATAGATATTCAGCACATCGATTTGATTTTCAGGATAGACTTCCCGAAGAGCTAAAAGATGCTGGTACTGCTCATTCATTGCGGAGGGTTTACCAGTTTGCGTATCTAGAGTCAACCCCTGGGGTAGGTTCATCCCTTCGAGTCCAGCAACATGGTTGGCAATGGCGACCTGCTTGATAATTTTTGGTAAATTCTCATCACTACCATGTTCCAGAAGATAATATAAGACAGACATATTTCCCATAGAATGAGCGACAAGGTTCATCTCTTTAAAATGATAGGTGTCTTGAAGCTTTTTGACTACCTGATAGGCATAATTGCTGATGACTTTTGGATCGGGCGTGCGATTGTTTTGGTATTCCACTTTAATAATTGGATTGACTGCACCTTTTGGAATGGTCCCTGTTAGCCTTACCTGCCCATCTTCAGCCACGTTTGCAGTGATGACGGTTTGTGTCACCCCTGCTTTTTTTGCCGCATCTGTCATGTGTTTTTCTGCGTTGGCACTCGATCCATAACCATGAAAAAATAAGGTAGGACGACTACTTTGTAGGTAATTCGTGTGGTCCAGCTGCGTTTTTTGTTGATACTTCCCAAAAAATGAGATACATAGGAGAATCAACCCCAAAAGCAGCCCGTAGAATGATTTTTTGTTCAATAGGAACTCCTCAAGATAATTTAAAACTAACTAGTATTTTATCATAGCTATTCAATGATTTCAAAATATTGAGAATGAAAGAGCTAAAATACACAAAAGATCGTACGATTAAGGAGAAAGATAAGAGGCCGGACTACTTGTCCGACCTCTGAATTGATTGATTAAAACCATGAAAATAACTTCATAATCGTCATATTGGTTTCAACTAAACGGGAATAATAAATATTGCCACCATTGATGTAGAGTTCCATCCCGTTTAAAAGAGAGATAGGGTGGAGGTAAAGATAAGTTTCACCGGTTACATTGCCAAGACTTGGTGCTACTACATCCCGTGAATAAGCGCGTGCCAACTCTAGGGAATTTGTACCACCGTGTTTTGCGACGTAATCGATGTAGTCTTTCCCAAAATTATAGGCTTGAACCGCAGTCCAGCTATCAACGCCTTTTTTCTTGGCTTCTTTTAACTCATCTGAAAGAGTTTGAATTCCTTGGCGAATACTGGCCTTATTATCACTAATAGTATTGGTCTCACCACTTGCACTCTCACTTGCCTGCATGACATCGTCCTCTCGACCTTTGGTCTCAGTATAGATCATAGCAAGAATGAGGTTTTCATTGGCCGTGGTGTCCTCCTCAGCAAGGACTTCTCTAACCAGGGAGCGGTACTGCATGACTTGTTTGACATCATGGTGGATCTGAATTCCCTTGTAGATTCCAAATATTAGTAAGATGAATAAGAAGATCTTCACTATACGTTTAATCATTATTTACTCTGTATATCCTCAATATTTTTGATCAAAATAGAATAGGTCCCGTTATCGTTTAGAATAAATTCAACAGATTCTGCATCTTCATAGACATTATTCGGAACGATCAGTTCAATTCCATTTGACAATGACAATTTCTGATTTTCGAACTTCTTCAACTGGCGACTTGCATCAATTTCTTCAAAAGTGACAGGCTCTGGTACAGCTTCTTTAACTTGGTCAATAAAACTGAGGCGAGCTGTCAGATTGTCGTTGAAGAGATCATCCGCTAATTTCTCAGGAGAGAGTTTATTTTCTTCCTCAATATGGTTAAAAATAGCTGATTTAACCTTTGATTGAAATTGAAAATCATCTGTGTTAAAGCTTTCCGCAATCTTCTGGGCTGTTTTTTCTAGTGCCTTGATCGATTTTTTAGGGGAGATCTTGGGTTGCGCCTGCAACAGATTCTCAGAAAAATAATTCAAGAACGTCCCGTTGTACTTGATCCGTTTTTCAATCAAGTGGTATTTGCGACTTTGAAAATTGATGACCAAGGCCTCATCAGCACCAGTGCCAAAACCAGGTAGATTATTTTGCGTCAACTTAATCGGATTATCCACTTCACCACCAAGATGCGTCAGGGTTTCCCGTAAGGCAATCCGAAGAAAGGCAAAATGGTCCACCCCTTCTTTTGAAAACTCAACAAAAACCAAATCGTTGGTTTTTTGATTCTCAGAGACGACAAATTCTTCCTTCCAGCGATTCGCTACTGCTACCGAAGTTTCTAATAGGTCATCTGAAATCATCTCAAGAAAAGGATTGTCCTCTTCGAAAATACCGGTCCTGGCTTCATCAGAGTAGACCCGTTCAATCTTCTTACGCAAGTATTCCTCGATTTTAGGTGTGATATTGAGAAATTTATCTGCCAGATAGAGATCGGTATCGTCTGGGCTAAATTGATGAATGATGGCTTTTTTTACGTAAATATCCATAAGATAGTTTAGTCCTCGTAAAGTGGAAAGGCGTCTGTCAAGGCTTTGACTTGGCTACGCACTTCATCTAATACTTCTTGATTATCCGCATTCTTCAGTGCTTTGATCATGAGTTCAGCAACGGTGCGACTTTCTTTTTCACCAAAACCACGAGCGGTGATGGCTGCTGCACCAATCCGAATCCCACTGGTCTTAAATGGAGACAAGGTTTCATAAGGAATAGAGTTCTTGTTTAGGGTGATGTTGACTTCATCCAACAAGTTTTGCGCCACTTTCCCATTTTCAACAACTTTAGTGACGTCGACAAGGAAAAGGTGGTTCTCTGTTCCGCCTGAAATAACGCGGAAATCTGGATCTTGCAAGAAGACATCAGCCATGGCCTGACTGTTCTTAATCACGTTAGCTGCATACTCTTTAAAGGCAGGATCCAGCGCTTCTTTGAAGGCGACAGCTTTGGCTGCAATGACATGCTCCAACGGTCCTCCTTGAATACCAGGGAAAATAGCAGAGTTAATTTTCTTAGCCAATTCCTCGTCATTGGTCAAGATTAGGCCTCCACGAGGTCCACGAAGGGTCTTGTGAGTGGTCGTAGTCGTGATATGGGCATAAGGAACTGGACTTGGATGAAGACCCGCTGCCACGAGACCAGCAATATGGGCCATGTCAACCATGAGCTTGGCTCCTACTGCATCTGCAATCTCACGGAATTTTGAGAAATCAATGATATGAGAGTAGGCTGAGGCACCAGCAACGATGAGTTTTGGCTTCACTTCTTGGGCTTGTTTTAGGATGGCATCAAAATCCAAGAGTTCTGTTTCAGGATCTACACTATAGGACACAAAGTTATAGGTTTGACCAGAGAAGCTCACAGAAGCTCCGTGCGTCAAATGCCCACCGGCAGCTAGATCCATCCCCATGACAGTATCACCAGGCTCAATCAAGGCCATATAGGCAGCACAGTTTGCCTGACTTCCTGAATGCGGTTGAACGTTGGCAAATTTAGCCCCAAAGATTTCTTTGGCCCGTTCGATCGCGAGACTTTCGACCACATCGACCACATCTGTCCCGCCATAGTAACGACGACCAGGATAGCCTTCGGCATATTTATTTGTCAGAATAGACCCTTGAGCAGCCATCACTGCCTTAGAGACGACATTTTCAGAAGCAATCAACTCAATATTGTTTTGTTGACGCTCTTCTTCTTTAGCGATCGCATTCCATAGGTCTGCATCATAGGCTTTGTAATCTTCTTTATCAAAAATCATCGGTCTACTCCTTTATAAAAAATTATTTATGTACATTATCACTGAGGAAGTTCATCTACCTCAAAGGAAAGCTCGGGCACTTGTGCAAGCAAATCAGATTTGGTAATTGAACCTTGTCGCAAAATCCTTGCTTTGGAACCAGAGATATCCAAAATAGTTGAATCTTGTCCAGTCAGAAATTCATCATCCTCGACACCAGGAACCACTTGATCAAATTCGCTTACTATAGCTTCATACTTTGTTCCACTTGCATGACCTGAAAGATTGGCCGAGGGACCAACCAAAGGGCCGTATTTACGAATTAATTCCAACGTTTTTGGGTGAGCCGGTATACGGAAACCAACTGTATCCAATCCTGAATGAATCCAGTCTGGTACCTTGTCATTAGCCTGAAGAATGATAGTGAGAGGCCCTGGTAAAAATGAATCAATCAGTTTTGTTAAATAACTAGGTTGATTTTTCGAATAAAGTCGAATCGTTTTTTCATCGGCTACATTTAAATTCAGAGCCTTGTCTCTCGGTCTACGTTTTAACTCGTATATATAATCAACTGCCTCTTGATCCAAAGCTTTGGCAAAAATACCATAGACTGTTTCAGTTGGCAGAATAACCGCACGTCCAGCTTCTAATTCTTTCTCAATGTGATCCATTGTCTACTACTACCATTCTATCTTGTCCAAATTGGTCTTTCAGAACGCGAACTCGTTTGTTAGGAAACGCTTCTTGAAAGAGCTCTTTTACTTTGGCTCCTTGCTTATAGCCAATTTCTAGATAGATCTTTCCGTCTGGTGTTAAAACACTTGGTGCTTGCTGGGCAATCTTTTCGTAGATGGCATATCCATCACGATCCGCAAAAAGAGCTAAGTGGGGTTCAGAGGCTAAAACATTGGCTCCAACCTCTTCTACATCATCCAGAGAGATATAGGGAGGGTTGGACACAATCAGGTCATAAGGACCTTCTAGCTGATCCAGTACATCTGACGACTTGAATTCAAGGACAGCTTTTAACTGATTGGCATTTTCTTGAGCCAGGGCTAAAGCCTCTTCTGAGACATCGCTAGCTTGAACCTGCCAGGTAGGTCTAGCAAAGGCTAAGCTAATAGCGATAGCACCACTTCCTGTACCAATATCCAGAACTCGTAAGGCTTTCTCATCGTTTTCTTCGAGAATGAGAGCCACCAACTCCTCTGTTTCTGGGCGTGGAATCAGCACGCGCTCATCCACTGTAAAAACATGGCCACAGAATTCTGCACTACCAATAATATACTGGGCAGGGATGTGGTTTTTCAGCTGCTCAAAGATGGATTCAAGCAAGGCCTGATCCTCTACTTCCACTTCTTTTTGCAAGGCAAGGACAAAGTCTGTAAAAGTCCAGTTTTTTAAAGCACGATACGCGAAGGAGAGGCTTTCTGCTTCCTCTCCAACGGCTATTAATTCTTCTTCATACTGGGCTAATAATGATCCCAACAACATTATTTGTTCAACTCTTCTAGTTTTTGAGTTTGATCATACAAGACCAAAGCATCGACCACTTCGTCTAATTTACCAGATAAGATAGTATCCAGTTTTTGAAGGGTCAAGCCAATCCGGTGATCGGTCACACGGTTTTGAGGGAAGTTATAAGTCCGGATCCGCTCAGAACGGTCACCAGTACCGATGGTTGACTTCCGCTCAGCGTCTTGCTCGTCTTGGGCAATCTGAGCAAAGTGGGCAGCCACACGCGCACGGATAATTTTCATGGCTTTTTCACGGTTCTTCTGTTGCGTCCGTTCTTCCTGCATCTCGACCTTGATATTGGTTGGCAAGTGGACGATACGAACGGCTGTAGCGACCTTGTTGACGTTTTGTCCACCCGCACCAGATGCGTGGTAGATGTCAATCCGAAGGTCTTTTGGATCAATGTCGTACTCAACTTCTTCAATTTCTGGCATGACCAGAACGGTTGCTGTAGAGGTATGGACACGACCTTGGCTTTCAGTCACAGGAACGCGTTGTACCCGGTGGGCACCAGATTCATACTTGAGTTTCGAGTAGACCGATTGACCAGAAACCATGGCCACTACTTCTTTGATCCCGCCAACGCCATTGTAAGAGGCTTCCATGACCTCAAAGCGCCAACCTTGGCTTTCCGCATATTTTTGATACATCTGCAAGAGGTCGCCAGCAAACAACTGGGCTTCGTCTCCTCCTGCTGCCCCACGGATTTCCAAGATAATGTTCTTGTCATCGTTTGGATCTTTTGGAAGAAGTAAGATCTTCAGTTTTTCTTCGTACTCTTCTTTTTCAGCCTTTGCATCTTTCAGCTCTTGCTTGGCCATTTCTTCCAAATCCGCATCTCCGCCTGCTTCCTTGATCATTTCTTCAGCATCGACGATATTTTGAAGCACTTGCTTGTACTCTCGGTAGGCTGTCACCGTGTCGCGAGTGGAAGCCTCTTCTTTTGAAAGCTCCATAAAGCGTTTGGTATCAGAGACTACATCTGGGTCACTCAGTAATTCTCCTAACTCTTCATAACGGTCTTCTACAGCTTGTAGTTGATCATAGATATTCATGTTTGCTCCTTAATTCTAGGTTGTTAGATCATAGATTGCTACAATTTCGTCTTCTATGACTTCGCCAGTTTCTTTAAATCCATAATGGAGATAGCAAGATCTCGCTTGATTATTTTCCGGTTCATAAGATAACCAAAGACTTGTTGCTTTTCCAGCTGGCTCTGTTCGAACAAAGTCAATAACTGCATCCATAGTCGGTTTAAAATAGCCTAAACCTTGAAATCGTTTATCTATCATAAAACGAAATAACAAGTAGTTCCCCTTACTGATCCCAATTTTCCGGTCATAGGCAATCATAACAAAACCAATTAATACTTCCTTATCATAAACTGCTAAGGGAGCTATAAAATCACCATTTTTATCATATACATAGGCTTCAGCTAAACTAATGGAATTGGATGCAATAAAATTCCTTTGGTTTGGATGAACTTCTAGATTTAAAACGTCAAAATAATTCTCTATTGTAATATATTTTAAACAAATAGACATTTTTATCCTCTCTAAAACGTTCTAGACGCTTTCAGGTGGTATGTCTGGATTAAAATAATGCTTGCGACAAACCGAGATATAGGTCTCGTGTCCACCAATCTGGATTTGCTCTCCATCATAGACAGGTTTGCCTGCTTGGGTACGCAAGACCATAGTCGCCTTGCGGGAACAGTACTGACAGATGGTTTTGATTTCCTCGATCTTGTCGGCTAACAAGAGGAGGTGTTTGGAACCTTCAAAGAGTTCATTTCGGAAATCATTTTTGAGACCAAAAGCCATAACAGGCACATCCAGTTCATCCACGACTCTTGCCAAGTCATAGACATGGTGGCGTTTCAAAAACTGAGCTTCATCGATTAAGACACAGTAAGGTTTGATTGCTTGGTTTTTAATAAAGCCAAATATATCAGTATCGTCTTCAATCGCAACGGCTTCCCGTTTCATACCGATCCGGCTAGAAACCACTCCTACTCCATCTCGTGTATCGATTGCTGAGGTCATGATGACGACGCTCTTGCCTTGCTCTTCATAATTATGGGCCACCTTCAAGATCTCAATGGTTTTCCCAGAGTTCATGGTCCCATATTTATAATATAATTGTGCCATTTTCCTTCAGTTCTCTCTAAAATGTGTTTCATTAACATTTTACCATAATTTTGCTAAGCTTTGTATCCCAAAATGTGATAAAATAGTCCTATAAAAAATTTAGGAGGTGGCCATATGCCATTTGTACGAATTGACCTATTTGAAGGACGCACCTTGGAACAAAAGAAAGCCCTCGCTAAAGAAGTAACGGAAGCTGTTGTCCGCAATACTGGCGCTCCTCAGTCAGCTGTTCACGTTATCATTAATGATATGCCTGAAGGAACTTACTTCCCTCAAGGTGAAATGCGCACCAAATAATATTTCCGCTAAAAAAACCTTTCTTGCTTGTGACATCACATAGCAGGAAAGGTTTTTTCTCATTTTTCTTGGGCTTGACGTTCTGCTTTCCGTTCTTCAAATTCTTCGTCACTCATCAAGGTTCCGCCGACATTAGCTGATTTAGCAAAGGCTGTATAGCGACGCAACCAACCGCTTGAGATTTTTGATTTGAATGGTTTCAAGTGTTTGCGACGTTCTGCAAGAGTTGCATCATCGACAAGCAAATCGATAGTACGATTTGGTAGATCAATCACGATTTCGTCCCCGTCTTCAATCAAGGCGATATTTCCACCTTCTGCTGCTTCTGGAGAAACGTGACCAATAGCAATCCCACGAGTAGCTCCTGAGAAACGACCATCCGTAATCAGAGCCACATCCTTACCAAGACCGCGTCCGACAATCTTAGAAGTTGGTGCCAACATTTCTGGCATACCAGGTCCACCCTGAGGACCTTCGTAACGAATGACAACGACATGGCCCTTCTTAACTGTTCCATTGTCAATCAACTCAAGGGCTTGATCTTGTGAATCACAACAAATAGCTTTACCGCGGAAAGTTTTAACAGATGGATCTACACCACCGACCTTGATAACAGCTCCATCCTGAGCAATATTTCCGTAAAGGATAGACAAACCACCAACTGGTGAAATAGGATGCTCGATTGGATGGATAATTTCTTCATTTTTGATTTCAGCACCAGCTACATTTTCTTTCAAAGTCTTACCAGTAACTGTAATACGATCACCCTTAATGGCTCCTTTTTTAATCAACTGAT
The DNA here is from genome assembly GCA_934215455.1 of uncultured Streptococcus sp. Lineage (GTDB taxonomy): Bacteria > Bacillota > Bacilli > Lactobacillales > Streptococcaceae > Streptococcus. Next base: position 18,798 of record CAKPZX010000012.1, on the reverse strand, counting down.
TGATAATGGCTGGAACACCACCAGCTTCATGCACATCATGCATGGTGTAAACACTTGAAGGGGCAATTTTAGAAAGATAAGGTGTCTTCTTGGCAATTTCGTTGATATCTTTGAGATCATAGTCAATCCCTGCTTCACGCGCAATAGCGAGCGTATGAAGCACAGTATTGGTTGAACCACCCATGGCCATATCAAGCGCAAAAGCATCGTCGATGGCTTCTTTAGTCACAATATCCCGTGGACGGATATCCTTTTTAATATTCTCTACCAATTGTTTGGCCGCTTGGCGAACCAATTCCCGGCGTTCATCTGAGACAGCTAGGATGGTACCATTTCCAGGAAGAGCAAGGCCTAATACTTCCATCAAACAGTTCATGGAATTGGCAGTAAACATACCTGAGCAAGAGCCACAAGTTGGACAGGCATTTTTTTCCAAGAAATCCAGCTCATCCATGCCCATATCACCAGCTTGATAAGTACCTACAGCTTCAAACAAACTGGAGAGAGTCGCCTGATGCCCCGTCATGTCAACGCCACCCTTCATGGGTCCACCAGAACAAAATACGGCTGGCACATTGGTCCGCATGGCTGCTAAAATCATTCCTGGTGTAATCTTATCACAGTTAGGAATATAGAAAACACCATCAAACCAGTGGGCATTGATGACTGTTTCAGCAGCATCTGCGATCAACTCACGAGATGGCAAACTGTAACGCATCCCGATATGGCCCATCGCAATCCCATCATCGACACCGATGGTATTAAATTCAAAAGGAATCCCACCAGCCTCACGGATAGCTTCCTTGGCAATATCTGCTAATTCACGCAGGTGAACATGGCCTGGAACGATATCAATATAGGAGTTACAAATGGCAATAAAGGGCTTTTGCATATCCTTTGCTGATTTTACTTGCCCTGTTGCATAGAGGAGACCACGCGCTGGTGCTCGGTCGATCCCCATTTTGATCATATCACTTCTCATCTTGTTCTCCTTCTAGTTCTTCATTTCTACCTCCTAATCTTACCACTTTGACCTCAATTGTCAAGAACTTTCAGAAAATTTATAATATTTACGGTGCATAAAAAGCCTGGTTTCCCAGACTTTAGTTTAGTTTGTTTGCTTTTTTTCGATCTGCCAGAGCCGAAGCTGGTAACAAATTCCACTTACGACAAGGCTCGAAATGAGGCCGATCCAATAGGAGTATGGACCAAGGTTGGTCACATGGTCAAGGAAAATCCCTAGTGGGATAGAGATACACCAATAACTAAAGACTCCTAATAAGAAAGGAACGGTTGTATCCTTATACCCCCGCAAAATTCCTTGAAGGGGTGCTGCAAAGGTATCAGCTACTTGGAAAAAGAGGCTATAGGTCATGAAAATAGCTGTTTGTTGCACAAAGACTGGATCATTGCCGTATAGCCCCGCCAGTTGGAAGCGGAATGTATAAAGAAAGACGAGAGTGACAATCGCAAAGCCAAAGGCTGTCAGCCGTCCTAAACGGCAATATCGTTTGACCACTTCTGGTCTTCCTGCTCCCAGTTCGTAAGATACAATAATCGCCATGGTACTTGAGATACTAACTGGGAAAGCATACATCAAGTTAGAAAAATTCATGGCCGATTGGTGACTAGCGATGGTTAGTGATGGGAATTTTGCCATTAACAGACCAACTAGCGAGAAGATGATGACTTCTGCAAAAACAATTCCACCGATTGGAAGCCCAAGTCGCAATACTTCTTTCATTCCTTTAAAATCATAAGGTTGCGGCTTCCACAATTGGAAAGGTGCTACCTTGGGATGCTTGCACAAAATCAAAACTGCAATCACCAGCAAGACCCAGTAGGCCAGAGAGGTTCCAAGACCTGCTCCTGCTCCTCCCATCTCAGGGAAACCAAAGGCTCCATAGATCAGGATATAATTAAAACAAGCATTGAGAGGCAAAAGCAAGAGCATCAAGTACATGGATAGACGCGTCATTCCCAAGGTATCGAGGAAGGTCCGCACGATACTAAAGAGCAACAAGGGTAAGATTCCTAGAGAAAGGAAATATAAATAGCGAATGGCTATTTGGGCAACAACATTTTCTAAGCCGATCTGCTTGAGAATCACAGGTGCAATCCCCCAAACAAACCCTATTAAGAGAACCGCCATACCAAATGACATATAGAGGAATTGGTAAAAATCGCCAGCAATTCGTTCTTTATTTCCCTTTCCTAAATGATGTCCAACAATCGGTGTCAGCGCAGAGACAATCCCTGTCAAGAAAGTAAAAAATGGATTCCACAGACTGGTAGCTGTAGAAACACCGGCCAAATCAAGGGTCCGGTACTGACCAGTCATGGCTGTATCGACAAAGCTGGCTGAATAATTGGCCAATTGGTAGATCAAAATCGGCAAAAATAGACTCAAAAACAAGCGCAAGCGCTCTTTAAAGTGGTAGGTTACATACATAATTCTAATTCTCTTCTCATCAAATAAGATTTTCTCCTCTTCCACTCTACTATATGTTTTCTTAAAAGTCAAAAAAACCGAAGATCCAAGGACCTCCGGTAAATTTGAGATAATTATTTGTTGCGGTTTAAAATAGCATTGAGAACGATCGCCAAGACACTGGCAACGACAATTCCGTTCGCAAAGAACATTTGGAATCCTGTTGGAAGGCCATTGAAGAGGGTACTGTTGTTCAAGCCAACCCCTGCAGCAATCGATACAGCAGCGATCAAGAAGTTGTGCTCATTGTGTTCAAAATCAACACGCGCAAGAATCTGCATCCCTTGAATCGATACAAAACCAAACATCACTAGCATCGCTCCCCCAAGAACTGGACTTGGAATGATTTGTGCCAAAGCTCCAAACTTAGGAAGGAGACCAAGAAGAACAAGGAAACCAGCCGCATAGTAGATTGGAAGACGAGTCTTGATACCAGACAATTTCACCAAGCCAACGTTTTGTGAGAATCCTGTGTAAGGGAAGGTATTGAAGATACCACCGAGGAGAACAGCTAACCCTTCAGCACGGTACCCATTGCGAAGGCGCGTGCTATTAATTGGATCTTTAGTAATATCAGAAAGAGCAAGATAGACACCTGTTGATTCCACCATAGAAACTGTTGCAATGATACACATCATTAAGATTGAAGTGATTTCAAACTTAGGAGCTCCAAAGAAGAAAGGTGTGGGAACGTGAATGACTGGTGCTTGCGATACAGGTGTGAAATCCACCAAGCCCATAGAAGCCGCAATGGCAGTTCCTGCGATCAAACCAATCAAAATTGAAATGGATTTAATAAAACCAGTCGTATAGATATTAACAACCAGAATGATGAGAATAGTCACCACAGCCAAAATCAAGCTCTGAACGGTTGGTTTGGGTGCATTATTTCCCATATTTCCAATCGCTACCGGAATCAAGGTCAAACCAATGGTTGTAATAACGGATCCCGTTACAATTGATGGGAAGAGGTTGGCAATCTTAGAGAAGAAACCAGAGACAAGGATGACATAAATCCCTGAGATAATCAAGGCACCAAACATAGCCCCACTACCATGACTAGCCCCGATCATGCTGAGAGGTGCCACAGACTGGAAGGCAACCCCAAGGACTACCGGAAGACCGATCCCAAAGTATTTATTGAGCTGCACTTGAAGGAAAGTTGCTACCCCACACATGAAGATATCTGTAGAGATGAGGTAAGTTAGCTGGTGAGCGTTATAGCCCAAAGCTCCTGCGATCATGATCGGCACCAAAATAGATCCCGAATACATGGCCAAAAGGTGTTGCAAGCCTAAAATAGCGGCCTGTGAATGGCTTTCTTGTTTTTGCATTAGATGTCTGCCTCCTTAAATACAACCTGACCATTTTCAAAACGGTCCAAACGTGCGAGGGATACAACTGGATATCCCAACTCTTCTAACAATCCCCGTCCATCTTGGAAGGATTTTTCAATCACAATCCCAATCGCTTCGACTTGAGCACCAGCTTGTTCGATGATTTGAATCAATCCTTTGGCTGCTTGACCATTCGCAAGGAAATCGTCAATGATCAAAACCTTATCTGATGGATCCAAGAATTTACCCGCAATCGAAACGGTGCTGGTGACTTGCTTGGTAAAGGAATAAACCTCAGCCGTCAAGATGCCTTCATTCATCGTGATGTTTTTAGCCTTCTTAGCAAAGATCATGGGAACATCCAAGGCTTCAGCTACATAAAGGGCTGGTGCAATCCCAGATGCTTCAATGGTCACGACTTTCGTCACACCAGCATCTTTGAACCGGTCCGCAAAAGTCTGACCAATTTCTTTCATCAATTTAAAATCCACTTGGTGGGTCAAAAAGGAATCCACCTTGAGGATATTCTCACCTAAAACATTGCCATCTTTTAAGATGCGCTCTTCAAGTAATTTCATACTTCCTCCTACTTTTTAAAAAATCCTCTACTTCATTCACAAAACACAAAAAGGCCTGCTAAGCAAGCCTTGAAATCTCTCTAAAAAGAGAAATGATCCCGACTTACTTATTGTTAGGTGTTCCGGCACCTTGTAGAAACATCACGCCTATTCGTGAAATAAATAAGTAATTCAATTAGTGTGCATCGCCATTCCAGATAGAATTCTTAACGATCACATAGTCAACATGTTTCAAATCTGCTAATTTCCGGCCTCCTGCATAAGAGATCGAACTTTGCAAATCTTGTTCCATTTCTGTCAAGGTGTCTTGCAAATGACCCTTGGCAGGCAATAAAATTTTCTTGCCTTCGACGTTCTTATAAGCGCCTTTTTGGTACTCTGAAGCAGATCCATAGTACTCTTTGAAAGACTCTCCATCAATCTCTACTGTTTTACCAGGACTTTCGATATGTCCTGCAAAGAGCGAACCGATCATAACCATAGACGCCCCGAAACGAATCGATTTGGCAATATCACCGTGGGTCCGAATACCACCGTCCGCAATGATTGGCTTACGGGCTGCTTTTGAGCACCAGCGAAGAGCAGCTAATTGCCAACCACCTGTACCAAAACCTGTCTTAACTTTGGTGATACAAACCTTACCAGGACCGATCCCGACCTTAGTCGCATCAGCTCCCGCATTTTCCAATTCACGAACAGCCTCAGGTGTTCCGACATTACCAGCAATGACAAAGGTATCTGGCAATTCTTTCTTGATGTGTTGAATCATCCGAATGACACTATCCGCATGACCGTGTGCGATATCAATGGTAATGTACTCAGGCGCATCTGCCTTCAATTGACTCACAAAGTCGTATTCGTATTCCTTAACACCAACCGAAATGGAAGCGATCAAACCTTGCTCATGCATGCGTTTGACAAAAGGAATCCGTCCCGCTTCATCAAAACGGTGCATGATGTAGAAGTAACCACCACGCGCCAACTGCTCTGCTACATTCTCATCCAAAATCGTCTGCATATTAGCAGGAACTACTGGAAGCTTGAAGGTATGCTTTCCAAATTGGACGGTTGTGTCTGCTTCTGACCGGCTATTGATGATACATTTGTTGGGAATCAACTGAATATCTTCATAGTCGAAAATAGGAAATTCATTTAACATAGATTGAAAAATCTCTTTTCTAAAAACTGACCTACCTATGCGCAAGCGCATCGCTACGTCTCTTGACGTTTCCTTGATAGATTATACCAAAGATACGGACCTAATGCAATGGGAATGATTTTATAGGAAATAACGTTCGGAAATTACAAGACAAAAACCCGTTTCAAAAAGAGAAACAGGTTTTATTTATGAACATTTTTGAGCCAATTGTTGACTTCTCTAGCGATGGTTTGGGGAGCCTCTGTATACAGTTCGTGCCCCAAATCATATAGCAAGACTTGCTTGATATTGGGATCAAGTTGATTCAGAGCTTCTTTTCGCCATTCAGGGTCTTCTTGGTACCGAGGTCCAATAAAGAGGACAGGTAGGTCCGCCAGTGGAATCTGGTAAGTCTTGATCTGACGCCGTAGACGCAATAAGGCCAAGACCTTTTCGAGATCCAGATTTAATTCATATTGTTCACTCACTGGATTCCAGCGATAGCTAGCCTCTACCGCTTTTCGCGCTATAGGCGTAGGATCTGCTCCATCACTGAATTCTGCTAACACCGCTTCTTCTAAAGTTGCAAAGACTTGCTGCTTCATGAAAGACGACGTGCCTTCTAGTTCTTCTTCAAGAGGCAGGATCTTTTCCATATCCAGACACCCACCATCCAAGAGAATCAGTGCCTGAATCTGAGGAAACTCAGCAGCCAGATAACGAGCCAAATCGCCACCTAAGGAATGACCCAATAAACAGATTTCTCCCGCCTGGCCAACCCGACCTTGGAACCAATCACGAAGATCGCTTTCTGTCTGAATCATTTCCCTATAGGGATCTAGAAAGGTCACAGGAAAGCCTAGCTCATCAATAAGTGGAGCCAGATGGTAGCCATTGCTACCTAGGCCACCGATAAAATAAAACGGCATGTGTTTTGTCCTCCTTTTTCATTTGAATATACTTAGAAGACTAGTTCTCTTCATTTTTCTCAGTCTTTTCAATCCAATATTGGTCCTCTTTGGGGATCAAATGATCAAAACGTCCTGAAAAAACCTTCCATCCATTTGGCACATATCTTTCGTAGTTTTTCATCCCCAGATGGTTTGAATAAAATTCTTCTTTATCAAAATCGATGAAAAGATCCGGAAGCACTGCTTTTCCTTCCAGAATAATCTCTGAATTCAAATCCTCCTCTTCCATTGAGTGTTTGATCATTGAGATCAATTCTTCAACGGTCACCTTCAGCCAATCATCTTTGTACATTTCTAAGTAGGACTCAAGATTGCTTTTTGTAACCACATGAAGATTCTGTTGAATCTCAGGTAAATAGGAAAAATCAAGATCCCAACCCGCTTCCTTGTAGGATTGAATGTATTTATCGATATCCATTGTCCACATATCATTGGAACAAACGTACCAGTTAAACCTATGGTTCACAATAACCCCAACAATATTTATTTCTGGCTTGTTTATTAATTGATCTTTATCCATTAGTGCTTATCCTATCTCTATTCTTCAACTGTAATTAATCTTCACCATATACATCGCTGCCACAAGCCAACCAGAATTTTTCTTCTTCTGGAATCTTATCCCCAAACGATTTATATTGGCCTTGCCATGGTTCTGAAACATATTCTTCAAATGATACGTATTCTGCGTACTGCGAGTATAGTTCCATCTCATCCATATCAATAAATAGGGAAGGTTTAAAGTCGTAGACTGCGTTCAATCTATCTTCCTGATACGATTTAGCAAATGCTTCGCCTAGCTCATTTCGATCGCATTTGTAGACTTCCATATCTTCTAAGAAATATGGCAATGTTTCATGGGTCAGTTTCGAAGAACGTTTGCGCTCATCATACACAGTATCAAGCGAATAACGTGCTACCTTATAATCAATATACCAGAATTCTAAATCCGAAACATACCAGGTATACTTATTTTCATATTTAAAAAGAACAACAATATTTTCACCGTACTTAGGTTCGATCATAATTTATTCCATCTCTTTTTCTAATTTAATGACTCATACATCACGAGACTTATTTTTTGTTCCACTTTCCGCAACCAAATCATATGGGAAGTACGGAAGTCCTTCTAATTCCTTGTAATCCAATCCCTGGAGCTTGCAAATAGCACCTGATTCAAAAGACCAGTAACCATAATAATTATCAATATTCTCTTTATGCAAATCATACCAACCAGTATCCCGATGTCCAGGATACCATTTCTTAGTTAAATATTCTTTGAGTAGTTTGAGAGCCTGTTCAGAATTCTCTTCTTCAATAATTTTCCTAGTAAAACCATAGGGTCTTAGGAAATTAAAGTTTACCCGAATTGTCCATTCTGGATGACGTGATTGAATCAAGTAATCGATCAAATAGTCCTCCGGATCATCTTTTTTGACCAAGTCTACTAACTGATCAAAAATTTCCTTATCAATCTCTAACAGAATGCCAATAGAAAGCGCCCGAACCATTTGGAGATAGCCCGAATTGCTCTGCCAAACAGGAAGAAGGCTATCGACAAAATTGATATACTCTTCTTTGAATTGCTCAATAGAATAACCAGCTGTATAGGTAGCTACTAGCAGTTTTTCAGTTAATACTTTAATTGTCCTCTTTGTATTCGCAATAACTATGTCATTTGTTAGCTTGTATCTTTGTATACCTTCCTCATTATCTTTTATTAGATTTTGAATTTTTTCTTGCTTTTCGTTTATTGTTTTCTTTTCAAAATCAATTATTTTTAGTATTTTATCGCTCGTCGTTATTTCATCCCTTAAAATCATTTTTTTCTCCTATGGATTTATACGTGCTTCATCCTATTGATTCGTAGTCCATCTTAAATTTTTCCACTTTCCGCAACCAAATCATATGGGAAATACGGAAGGCCTTTCAATTCCTTATAATCCAATCCCTTGAGCTTGCAAATAACTCCTGATTCAAAGGACCAGTAGCCTACATGATTTTTTATATTCTGTTTATGTAAATCATACCAGGCAGCATCACTACTCCCTTGGTACCATTTCTTAACCAAATATTCTTTTAACAATTTTAGTGCCTGTTCAGAATTCACTTCTTCAATGATTTTCCGAGTATATCCATAAGGTTTAGGAAAATTATAGTTGATCCGAATCTTCCACTCTGGATGACGAGACTGAATCAAGTAATCAATCAAATAATCTTCTGGATCATCTTTTTTGACCAAGTCTACTAACTGATTAAAAGTCTCTTCATCAATGTTTAAGAGAATCCCGATAGAAAGCGCCCAGAGCATTTGTTCGTAGCCCCATTCCTTACGCCAAATTGGTATTAGAGACGATACAAAGGAAATATATTCCTCTTTAAATGCTGACAAAGGAGCTCCGCTAGAATAAGTTGCTAATAAAATATCTCTCTGGTAGGACAAAATAGTAGCTAAAGTTGACTGATAAACTTCGATCGTTGGCTTTTTATAGTTTTCTATTCCATTATCTAAATCACTTTGAAGTTTTTGGATTTTTTCTTGAAAATATAACAAGGCTTCTCGATTTGATATTAAGCCATCTTTATAATTCTCTTCTGTACTTAAAGTATCTCGTAACCCCATTTTGTCTCTCCTTTAAAAACGATTCGTTAAGTCAATCTGAGATCTAAAGCGATTTTGTTCTACTTCAAAGTCATGTCTCGTTTCGATAAATCAACACCCCACTTCTTTGCTCTCTCAAAATCTGCCTCAGTCGGTTCTAATTTTTCATCGATAATACGGCCAGCCTCATCGTACTCAATATAAGTTACTCTTGCCCCTAAAACACAATATGTCTGTGATTTTAATGCGCCGTTTTCATAGTATTTCTTTTGAAGCCCATCAGCTGCACCGCAATCTTGAGGATTGATGCTTTCAATATTTCCATTAGGATAAAACAATACATTCATTCCATGACGGAACCCATCTTTAATATAACCATAATACTCTAATTTACCATCTGGGTATAAATCATAAGCTAAACCTGTAAATGGAATTTCTTCGCCAGATTCATTCTCACAAACAATCTGCTCACAATACCATCCACCCCAATCAAGCTCTTCTTCAAAACAAACACCATTTTGAAGCACTTCTTCTTTTGTTAAAATCTTCTCTTCCATCATTTTTCAACCTTAGAGTTTATTTTATAGCGTTCCTTCCGCAACCAAATCATATGGAAAATATGAAAATCCCTCTAATTCCTTATAATCCAATCCCTTAATTTTACAAATAGCACCCGATTCAAAAGACCAGTAGCCATAATAATTATCAATGTTGCGCTTATGCAAATCATACCAGCCTTCATCTCTACATCCCTGATACCATTTTTTAGTCAAGTATTCTTTCAAGAGAGATATAGCCTTTTCAGAATTTTCTTCCTCAATAATCTTTCGGGTAAAGCCATAAGGTCTTGGGAAATTATAGTTGATACGAATCTTCCACTCTGGATGACGAGACTGGATAAGGTAATCGATCAAATAGTCCTCTGGATCATCTTTCCTTACCAAATCTACCAATTTATCAAAAGTCGTTTCATCAACCTCTAACAAAATACCAATGGAAAGAGCCCAGAGCATTGCATCATATCCTGAATTACTATACCAAATAGGGAGAAGGGTATCGACATATTTAAGGTACTCTTCTTTGAATCTCTCAATAGAATATCCTGCAGTGTAGGTGGCTATCATATTCTCTTTCTGATAAATAGAAATATCAAGTTGTACTGATTTGATAATTTCTTCAACCGGTCGTTTGTATGAATTTTCCCCTTGCTTTAATTTTTCCAATTCTTCAGTCCACTCATCAATAGTTATTTCATTAAATTTAATGAGTTCATAAATTTTCTCTTCAATAAAAATAGTATCTCTTTTCACAACATATCCTCCAATAGTTATATAGAACTTTTTATAAGCATTACAAAATCAGATAAAACAAAAAATAGATCTTTTCCTTTAATGATTGCTACTGGTGGACAAAATTTCAGTACCTTCTGGTATAAGTGGGGATAAATGATCAAGAATTTCTTTTGGGCTTCTATCACCATTAAAAGTTGGATAATAGGCACTATCCTTTTCTTTTAAAATTTTGTAAGCCTTTGGATATTCCTTCTGAATAGGTAGATCTTTATTTTGGTCAAATAGTTCTTTTTTGATGTTTACATTATTATAGTTCAAATCAAGACCATAATGTAGTAATTTATCTCCTTGTGAAGAATCACCTTGATAATTTTCATTGATTGAATAATATAATCCCTCAATTTTTTTGCTGTCCTTCTGATAGTCAATGAATTTTCCCGTTTCCAAATCTAAATAATATGGTTTAATTTCTGTCTTAGAGACCGGAATGCCATTCACCTTTTTTTCTATACACTTTTGAATATTGACAGACAACACTTCTTTTCCGCTAGGTAATGTATTTAAATATGGACCAACTGTACTCAATCTCCAGCCTTCACCTTTTTTTCGAAGCCATTTTAATACATCAACCTCTTTCTTTTTTAAAGTTTGATCTTTTGTATCATAGATTAATAAACGATAGGTACTTCCATCTTTTTTTCGCGACATCGTTTTAAAATTCTCTCTAATGATAAAACGTTTACCTGCCATAATAACATCATTGTTTTGATATTCGACTTTACTTTGTGGATCGTTCTTAAGGTGCTTACGAATTTGTTTATCTTCTTCCGGATCTGTACTAACCCATTTTGCTACGATACCCTTATCTCCTAGAAATTCATAATCACCAATTTCGTAGTCACCACTATAAGTGTACACATTATTGTAATAATCTTCTTTTTCTTGCTTATCTTGGTAGTATTTCCAGACAAAAAATCCCAAAATTGCAACAATAATCACAGACAACATTGCAATCTTTTTAAATCTCTTCATTCCTTCTCCTTCTTAACTACAGCCTTTGCATATTACTCAGTTAAGTTCTCACAAACAAACCGTAAATCTATTATCTACTATCATACCGAAATACAGTTTGAAGTTCAAGTTAGTCACTAGCTAGGGAAATTAGATAAGTAAAAAGAGACCACAGGGTCTCTTAGAATGTAAACAAACTATCTTAAAGTATAATAAGTTAATAAAATATCGAAACTTTCCGCTGTGAGAAAAGTGCCTGAAACAATAACGTTTCAGGCACTCGGAATTATTGAGACCTTAGGCTCAATAATTAGTCATGGAACTTCGTAGAAGTTCGCTGACGTCCGTACTCACTTAAGGAAAGTTTTTGATACGACTTGTCTTCAATCTCAGACCGTTGAGCTCTCTCTTGCTATTTGCTTTCTTCTAAATAAACAGGATACAAAAAATCCACTCACTCAGGGTGAAATGGATTGTTTCTTTATTAACGGTTCAACAAGAAATTGAACAATTTTTCGACAATTTTTACGACCAACCAGCATAAGAATCCGATATAGCTGAAATAGAAAATGAGTGACAAAATCGTAATAATCATGGTTTCCTCCTTCGTCGATTGCAAGTACTTGTCTTATTATACCTTTTTATGCAATCGAACTCAATAGAATTTTGAAAATTGTCTGATTATTCTTTTTCTTCTTTAGCTTCTTTGGTGTCTTGATCGGCTTCTTCACTGCCTTTATTGACAGCAGCCTTAAACTCAGCAAACATTTTGCCGATAGACTGGCCTAACTCTGGCAGGCGTTTTGGTCCAAAAATCAAGAGGGCGCCCAGGATGATGATGATCAAACCTGGTGCTCCAATATCACGTAAAATTCCCATTAGTTTCTCCTTTTTCTTGAATAGATGACTTTACTGATGGCGACACTGACTTCAAATAAGAGGATTAAAGGGAGTGTCATGGCCAAGTCACTGATAAAGTCTGCAGGGGTTAGCACGACGGCTAAGACCAGCAGAACAAAGTATGCGTAACGGCGGTAGGTTATTAAAAACTGTGGTGTCAAGAGCCCAATCGAGGTCAGAAAAGCGACCAAAACTGGTAACTCAAACAAGACCCCTAAAGGCAAGGTGGTGTGCCATAAGAAGGTTAAATAATTTTGTGCCGTCAATTGGGTATCAAATAGCCCTTCTCCCAAGCGCATCAGGACCTCTAAAATAGCTGGACTGACAAAGAAATAACCAAATGCAAGCCCCAGCACAAAGCAAATAAAGCTAGCTGGGATGTAGGCAAAGACTGCACGCGCCTCCTTCTCCTTCAGAGCCGGCCTTACAAATTGCCAAATCTGGTAGACAATAAAGGGTAAGGTCAGGCTAAAGGCTGTAAGATTGGCCAGCGATACATAGATCCAGAGGATATCATTCGGTCCCAGTACCAGCAGTTTTTGATGCAGGCTAGCCGTCAAGGCTTGATAGAGTTCTCCACCAAATACAAAAGCCACCAGAAAGACGATAATATAGCACAAGGCCACTGCGATCAATCGTTTTCGAAATTCGACCAAATGTTCAACAATGGTCATTTCATCTGCTCTACTCTTTGCCATGCTGTCTCACCGTGATAAAAGCGATCAAGGCCACAAAGATTCCTTGGGGAAGAAGAACTTCCCAGCTTGGATAGATGCCGGCCCAATCTATGGTTGGAAGTCCATTGACCAAATGGCTAGGGAGGATATTGGTCAACTGAAGGGCGTGAATGCTGACACCGAGCATCTTGAAGGCCAAGGCGTAAATCAACCAAGTTAGAATGAAAAAGATTCTGTGAGGTTGGATAGCTTGACTAGCCTTGGTCATGGCCACTGCAATGATGATGAGAACGGCTATAGCAAGCCCGATTCCCAGTAAGAAATTCGCGGTTGTAATCCGCGGAATGATCCCGACATAAAAGAGAATGGTCTCAGCCCCTTCACGAAAGACTGCTAAGAAACTGAGGGCAAACATCGAGACAAAGCTTCCTGTAGCCGTCACTGTCTTCATTTGACGGTCCATAAAGGCATTCCACTGTTTGACAGAGGACTTGCTGTGGAGCCAAATTCCGATGAGGATCATCATGACCACAGCGAAAATCCCAACGCCACCTTCTATGATTTCCCGGTTAGACCCCGAAGTAACGGCTGGAAATGCTACTTGCAAAACAAGAGCAATCGCTGCACTGGCAAGAACACCAGCAATAGCTCCACCGTAGACCCATTTGAGGCCTTTCTTCATCTTAGCGGCCTTAAGGGTCGTCACAAGCGCCATGACGATCAGAAGAGCTTCTACTCCTTCACGCAGAAGAATCAACATGGCATCAAAGGCGTTGTAAGAAGCTGTCGTATCGATCGCAGACAGGTCCCTGATCAAGGCTTGTAATTTCTCTTGATAGGCCTTTTCTTTCCCCTTGACCATAATAACCGGAGATTCGCTCTCTACGCGCGTGTAGAGACTTGGATTGGTCGTGCTGACATCCCCTTCGATAGTTGGCCATATCATGATGAACTGCTTCATAGTTGCTGCTGCAGATTTATCGTCGCCGGATTGAAATTGGCTTTGCGCCTTCTCCAAAAGCTTGATCCCATCGTTCAGCGTCAAATCCGTACTGGCACTGCTAATGGCTTCTCCTTTTACAAAGGCATCAATCCCATTTTTGAGGTCATCATAAGAGGACTGGATGTTGGTGAAATCGGTGGGCTCTGTTTCAATACTACTGCGCAAGAGCGAAATGGCCGTCTCGATTTTGCCATAATAAGCTGTGCTGTGATCTCTTACCACCGCTTCGTTTCGCGTCCAGGTATTATTGAGATCAGCATAGGTTTGACGAGTTTTATCCAGATCCTTAGCTGTAATGGCCTCTTGTAGGTTCTTAAAATAAGGTTCGAGGTGACTGACGAGTTTGTCTTTTTCCGCCTCTAAATCGACCGGATTTTGCTCTTTTTCAAAAGCCAGCAAGGCTGATGAGATCTTGGTGAGATCGTCTTTGGTTACCTCCCCTTTTATAGCCAGGGCTTGGCTAACTTTTTTCCCTGCCTTGGAATCATGGTGGTCTTTGGATTCAAAATCAGCCTGAATCTCAGCGATCAATTCTTTGGCCTTTTCCTGGTCCTTATTTTCTACAGCGGTTGTTGCATCTGTGATCTTGATAAAGAGATCGCTATAAGAGTCCGCAGCCACTGGATGAGTCCAGAACAAGGCAAGAAGGCCGAACAAGATCAAGAATTTATTCAAAGAGTGCTTGACCAAGATAACCTCCTTTCTCAACGCCTGCAAAGCAAGCAAAGAGTCCACTTCCGATATGGGTGATGTACTCGTTCATTTTATCTACCGCACCCAAGTTGGTTTGGATTTTGACAAAGCTGTTCGGATCCTTTTGAAAGGCGATAAAGATCAAGCCAGCATCAAATTGCCCGGTTTGTTCATTGATGCCATCCGAATAGGAATAAGACCGCCGTAAAATCGGTCGATCCACTTCTTTGGCCAAACGAACATGTGAATCTACAGGTAGTTTAGATAAATCTACCTCATCAAATTCGTTGGTTTTACCAAAGGGAGCACCGGACTCCTTGTAGCGACCAAAAGTGTTTTCCTGCTCCTGCAAATTGGTTCGGTCCCAAGTTTCCAAGTGCATTTGCACTAGGCGAAGAGCCATATAGGAACCACCCTTCATCCAATCCTTGCTATCAGTCCAGACGACCTTGTCAAAATCCTTCTCAGTCGTGACATTTGCTGTTCCATCCTTGAAACCAAAGAGGTTGCGGGGCGTTTCTTTTCGGTCTCCAATAGCTGCAAAGCCTGATTTGCTCCACTTCATGGTAATAGTATTGCGACCCTTACGAATCAGATTTCGCACAGCATGAAAGGCTACTTGCTCATCATCTGCACAGGCCTGAATGACGATATCGCCACCTGTATATTTGTCCTGCAACTGTTCCTTTGGAAATGGAGGCAAATCACGAAAGAGTTTGGGACGTTTGGACTCCAAGCCTAGTTTCTTTAGAAAGGAAGCCGATACCCCAAAAGTCAGGCTCAACCGATAGGGGTTGAGTCCCACTGTTTCACCTGTATCTGTTGGTGGCAAGAGGGCATTGGCTCCATCTTTTTTGACCAACTCTCCTTCGACTAATTTACTACTATAATCGGTCCAGTCTTTAAAGAGCTGGATGACTTCTTTTTTGTCCGTCGTGTGAAGGTCTAACACAACTAAGTAGCAAGCCTTCTGCATGGCCGTTGTAATCCCTGCTTGATGCTTGCCATAAAAGGAGATGTCTTCATCCCCATCATAAGCTTTTTTGCTGGAACTGTCTTGATTAGCGAAAAAAGCAGATGCACCAGAGAGGCCCAGCGCTAGACCAGCCCCTCCAATACCTGCTTTTTTAAGAAATTCACGACGGTCCATTTTTTTATCTAAAAATTTTTCGTCAGCCATTTTTCTTATTTCCCATCTAAAATCACACCCATTTGAGACAAGGGTTCACCAAGTTTGGTCACAGCTTCTGCCAATTCCTTGGTATCTTCCTTGGATAAATCTGTGTAAGACTTATAGTTTGAATCATCTGTCATGTGTTTGTCCAATAAAGCATTAACATTCTTAAATTCTGATTCCAAGGTTTTAACCAATTTGGCATCTTTTTTCTCAATCAAGGGTTTAAAGAGAGAGAAGATCTTTTCAGCCCCTTCAATGTTGGCACGGAAGTCGTAAAGATCTGTATGAGAGAAGACTTCTTCTTCACCTGTAATCTTTTGCGTTGCCACTTCATTGAGCAAATCGACAGCTCCGGTCAACATGATATCCGGTGTGACTTCTACTGTAGCAATTTTAGCTTTCAACTCCTTGATATCGTTCACCAGTTGGTCAGCGTATTTGTCTGTTCCATCTGTGGTATTGTTTTCCCAAAGAATGCGCTCAATCCGGTGGAAACCTGACCAGCCATCTTCTGATTTATTTTCATCCACATAATCCACCAAGCGGTAGTCGATCTTGACATCCGATTCTCCGAAGGTTTCAGCAATTGGTTCGGAACGTTCATAGGCCATACGGATCAAGGGATATTGCTTTTTAGCTTCTTCCAAATTCCCGTCTTTTAACGTAGCTCGGAATCCTTCTGTATCCTTAAGCAATTGGTCGATTTGCATTTCAACAAAGTCTTTGTATTCAGCCGTCGCATTGTCCAAAGTCTTTTGGTCAGCCTTTGACAACTGTACTGTTGAGCTTGTTTGCGTCTTTTGACTGGACTGCTTGCTAGTAGAATTTGCACACCCTGCTAAAAGAGCAACACTCAATAAGAGTAGACTATATTTTTTCATGAAAGACTTCTCCTCATTTGTTCTTGCCCTTATTTTACCAGATATTTTCTCATTTTTCAATAATTGTCTGAAAATTTAATAATAGAAAAACTTTTCTGAGAATCTGTCTTTTACAAAAGAATATCTTTGACTCGTCCGATTTCGGATTCTTTAACCACCACAAAGATGCTATCACCTAGATACAAGCGGGTCGCACCATTGACCGTATAGCTCTTCCCGCTTCGCATTTGCGTGGTAATTAAGATATCTTGAGGGAGATGCAGTTCATGAACTTGCTTCCCTGCAATCTTTTCTGATACAGGGATCTCAATTAAAGTCAACTCTCCTTCTTCTTGCGCCTTATCCGGCAACAATTGCTCGAGCATGGCTTCATAGACTGGCGCTCCATGGAAGAGATCCATGATCATATAAGCCAGCAAGGTCACCATACCTAGGGGCATTAAACTGCGAATATCACCGACCATCTCTGTTACCAAGATCATAGCTGTTAAGGGCGCTTTTGAAATAGCCCCAAAATACCCACTCATGCCTAAAATGATGAAAAGAGGCAGCTGGTTTTGAGAGATAAAGCCAATGTTTTGGAGGAAGGTTCCAACGATGGCTCCTAAAAGTGATCCTAATGCCAGTATGGGCAGGAAGATTCCTCCAGGCAGGCCACTACCATAGCTCAACATACTCCAGATGAAACGGATCAAAAAATAGAGAAGGATGGTCAGCACTGGATACGGTACTCGAGCTAAATCCAAGACCAATTGGTTCCCACCACCAAGAATCTGTGGAAGGAAATAGCCGATTGGAAGAATCAAGACAAAGGCAAATAAAGAAGAATAATGTGAAGGAACATGGAAAATTTTCTCAAGTAAGCGATACAATCGACCGATATTGAGAACCACTACTTCGTAGACATAACCTGCTGCCCCTAAAAAGACTCCAAGAAAAAGATAAATCCAGTACTGAGACAGATGGAGCGGCGGAATATTTTGTGGCATATGAAGCACTGGTGTTTGACCAAAGACATTGAGTGAAATAAAATTAGCCGTCAAACTAGCAGCCAAGGTTGAAATCCAAAAGAAGCGTGAAAAATGATGGTAGACTTCTTCAACCACAAATAGGAGCCCCGCTATAGGTGCATTAAAGGCAGCCGCAAGACCAGCAGCAGCCCCACTTGCAATCAAAGACCGCTCCTCAACCGGGCTGACCTTCAAATGATGGGCCACTCCTTTTCCACCCATTGCTCCTAATTGAATACTAGGACCTTCACGACCAAGCATCAAGCCACTTCCGATGGCCAAGACACCTAGAATATACTTCTTCCACAGGGTATCCCACCAACTGACCGCTAAGAGACCCTTTAGCTCTGCTTCGACTTGTGGAATTCCTGATCCCTTGATATCCCGATTGGTGCGAATAAGGCGACCAGCAATCAGTACGATCACCCCATAACCCAATAGCATAGCAAGTAAATAAAGTGGTTGACCAGGCATCTCCTTGTAAACGCCTTGAACAAAATGAAAAATATGTTCGATCAAAAAACGAAAACTCGAAACGATGCAGCCCACAACGATCCCAACCAGAACACCTCTGACAATATGGGCCACAATTGAACTAGAGGCAAATTGAAATTCATTTTTTATGGCTTCTTCTTTAGCAGACATTCCCTAACTCCTTCAAACTTTTATCCTATTCATTATACCTTATTTCACTGCCTCTGAATACATGGAAAGACAGAAAAAAAACAAAACTAGCACCGCTAGCTTTGTTTATCATTTATTCATTATTCAGCAGTTAAAGCTGCCATTGTGATGTAGTTGTAAGGTTTGTTGAAGTGTGGCAAGAAGAACAAGTCTGTCAAAGCCAATTTATCAATCGTCACGTGTTCTTGAATCGCAAGTGAGAACATGTGGATAGCCATTGAGATAGCGCTATCACGTGATACCATTTGAGCTCCAAGAATTTGACGAGTGTCTTTATCGTAGACGATCTTGATACCAACCTCATAGTTATCGTGTTTGATAAATTCAGGTTTTTGAAGGTCGTTAAAGCCAGTTTC
>CAKPZX010000011.1 GCA_934215455.1 uncultured Streptococcus sp. | reverse complement strand
GCGTCAAACGGACACAGCCAAAATAGGAGTTTTGACGACGGACGCTTGCGTCCTAGAAAAAACTATCTTTTTGGCACAGTCCGTAGCCCGTGTTCAGTTGCGAACACTCTTTGTTCCTTTCTATTGATGTTGTGAATCAAACCACGATTTAGATCGGGTTCAATTCCTTTCTTTCATTTTGAGTAAGAATTTCTGGAACCCGTGTTCAGTTACGAACACTCTTTGTTCCTTTCTATAATTTTTATGTAAATCTTTAGAGGCTGTTTTCTATACTTCGCTTCACTTGATCAAACTCTTTGTCCGATAGAGTAAATATCAGATCCTCTTCAGCATACTCGTTCTGTTCCTTAAAATAGTTGTCCGTATTCTCTGCCAACCCTAAACTTAGAATCACTCTTCTTGCAAACTCTTGATGGGCAAAACCGATAGCCGTAATGATCTGTTTATCTTGCACAACCAGTTTGGGTTGGAAATTTTCACGTGGAAGAAATTCAAAATAGTCAAAGAAGTTTTGCCAAATTCCACCTGTATATTTCGTGTCCTTCAACAGACCTGCTTTCGCTAATAAAAGAGGCGCTGAAGAAATGGCTGCAATGAGGATATCTTGCTCACCAAGATCCCTCAAGAACGAAATCAATTTCTCATCCTGTAGTGCAGGGCCTATATTGACCATTCCTGGCAAAATCACGCAAGAATACTCTTCTATACGGATTTGATCTAGTGTTTTCGTTGGTTGACAGGGCAAGCCATCCTCAGAGACCACCATCGAATGATCTGAAGCAGCATAATCAATCGTAACATCAAAAGACAGAGCTAAAGTACTCGTTAAAGCAGTTATCTCATAAAGAGAAAAATTAGGATAAATGATACAAAGTACTTTTTTCATAGGCAAGATCCTCTATTTTACCGAAAAACAGAGGCTGGGTTGCAACCTCTGTTAAAAATTTTATAGATAGTTCCTCAACCAATCTGGCATAGAATCATCATCAAGGCTCCAAGATTCAACCTCATATTCATCCTCACTCCAGACATTTTCATCACCATCAAAAAATTTACTGCGAGAACACTTATATTTTACAACTGTATCGCCTTCTAAACGATATTCATTCCAGTAGTAACTCTTCCCGTGTCCCTTCCACTCATTAGTAGTGTAAATAGTTGACATAAACTACCCTCCTATAAATTATTTTACTTCTCAGTAAACTCTCCGTCTACGACGTCATCGCCTGCATTGCCTGTTGCTTGTGCACCTTCTGCTCCTGCTTGGGCTTGTTGCGCTGCTGCAGCTTGTTCGTAAAGCTTAACAGCCAATGCTTGTGCTTTTTCGTTCAAGGCTTCAAGTTTTGCTTTCATTTCTTCAAGGTTACCTGATTCTTGAGCTTTCTTAAGATCATCAAGTCCTGCTTGAGCTGCGTCACGTTCTGCATCAAAGCCTTTGCCTTCAGTTTCTTTGATGGTCTTTTCAGTCGCAAAGATAGCTTGGTCTACTTCGTTACGAAGGTCAACTTCTTCTTTACGTTTCTTATCTGCTTCAGCGTTAGCTTCTGCATCTTTCATCATGCGGTCGATTTCTTCATCTGTCAAACCTGAGTTTGATTGGATAACAATTGTTTGTTCTTTTTGAGTTCCAAGATCTTTCGCTTTAACAGATACGATACCGTTCTTATCGATGTCAAATGTTACTTCGATTTGTGGGATACCACGAGGTGCAGCTGGGATATCAGTCAATTGGAAACGTCCAAGAGTCTTGTTATCTGCTGCCATTGGGCGTTCCCCTTGAAGAACGTGGATATCAACGGCTGGTTGGTTATCTGCTGCAGTTGAGAAGACTTGTGATTTAGATGTTGGAATCGTAGTGTTGCGATCGATGAGTTTTGTGAAGACTCCACCCATTGTTTCGATACCAAGTGACAATGGAGTTACGTCAAGAAGGACAACGTCTTTGACGTCACCAGTGATCACACCACCTTGGATCGCAGCACCCATAGCCACTACTTCGTCAGGGTTCACTGATTTATTTGGTTCTTTACCAGTTTCAGCTTTAACAGCTTCTACAACGGCAGGGATACGAGTTGAACCACCGACAAGGATGACTTCGTCGATATCTGACAAGCTCAAACCTGCATCTGAAAGGGCTTGACGAACTGGAGTTTTCGTACGTTCTACAAGGTCACGAGTCAAATCATCGAATTTCGCACGAGTCAATGTCATTTCCAAGTGAAGAGGTCCAGCCTCACCAGCAGTGATGAATGGCAAGCTGATTTGTGTTGAAGTGACACCAGAAAGGTCTTTCTTAGCTTTTTCAGCTGCATCTTTCAAACGTTGAAGAGCCATCTTGTCTGTTGACAAGTCGATACCATTTTCTTTCTTGAATTCTTCAACCATGTGGTCGATGATTTTTTGGTCAAAGTCATCACCACCGAGTTTGTTATCCCCTGCAGTGGCCAATACGTCAAAGACACCGTCACCAAGTTCAAGGATAGATACGTCGAATGTACCACCACCAAGGTCGAATACCAAGATTTTTTCTTCTTTATCAGTCTTATCCAAACCGTAAGCAAGAGCTGCTGCTGTTGGTTCGTTGACGATACGTTCTACTTCAAGACCAGCGATTTTACCAGCGTCTTTTGTTGCTTGACGTTGTGCATCGTTGAAGTAAGCAGGAACTGTGATAACTGCTTTAGTTACTTTTTCACCAAGGTAATCTTCAGCATAACCTTTCAAGTATTGAAGAATCATAGCTGAAATCTCTTGTGGTGTGTATTCTTTACCGTTTGCAGAAACTTTTTCAGAAGTACCCATCTTAGATTTGATAGAGATGATTGTATCTGGGTTTGTTACTGCTTGACGTTTTGCAGCGTCACCAACGATGATTTCACCGTTTTTGAATGACACAACAGATGGAGTTGTGCGGTTACCTTCTGGGTTTGCGATAATTTTTGATTCAGTTCCTTCAAGAACTGCTACTGCTGAGTTTGTTGTACCTAAGTCAATACCGATAATTTTAGACATGTGTTTTTCTCCTTAAGTTTTTTCTTCTTTTTTCTTTTTGATATTCCCCTTAAGTGGTGGGGACGTGAGCAACTCCCTTCGGGATTTCATCACTTATTTTTGAGCCTACTGTCTCAAAAATCCCCTGTTTCAGTAGCACAAGCTACTGAAACTTTCACCACGGCGGGAAATATCTTCCTTGCAAGCCTCCGGCTTGCGTCTTATCTTTCTTTCATAGTTTAGTGTCGTTTCGGACAAGGCAGACTAGTTATAAACCACTACCATGGCTGGACGCAGGATGCGGTCATGGAGTTTGTAGCCTTTTTGGAAGACTTGTGCGATGGTGTCTGCTGGATGTTCATCATCTGCAGGCAAGGTTTGGATGGCCATGTGGTAGTTATGGTCAAAGGCTCCGTCCGCTGAAATTTCTTCAATTCCTTCTTCTTTCAAAGCATGTACCAAACTTTCTTGGACCATTTCCAAGCCCTTCTTCACATCATCTGTCAATCCTTCGACGGCAAGGGCACGTTCGAGGTTGTCCAGCGATGGTAAGATCGCTTTTGCCAAATCTTGGCTACGGTATTTTTGTAATTGTTGACGTTCTTCATTGGCACGGCGCTGAATGTTTTGCATTTCTGCATGAGCACGAAGGTATTTGTTTTCAAATTCCTCGGCACGCGCTTGTGCTTCTTCTAACTCAGAAGGTTGGTTGCTTTCCTCTACAACTTCTTCAGTTGTTTGGGCAACTTCCTCTTCTTTCACGTCTTCTTTTTTAATATCTTCTGTCAAGGCATACACCCCTTTCATTTGGTCTTAATTTACTTCATAATGGTTGCTGTTGAGGTAACGGTAGTAGTCCGTCAACTTCATAACCAGTACCCGTCCGATGACATTGACCAGGCTAATCACACGCCTGTAATCCATCTCTACGGGACCGATCACATGCATAAGGGCCATCCCACGATAAGGAACCAGGAACTTGTGGCTAATCACAGTCACATTCTTCAAGGCTTTCTCTTGGGACTCTGCAACCAGGATCTGGGTCATTTTGTCTTCTGGCATTCCCCCTCGTAACTCCAAGGCTACGTGTTGGGGATTATCTAAGAACTGATAGGTCTGAAGATCGGCGTAGGTTAAGGATGAAACCTTTCCTTCTACAAAGACCAGTTCTTGAAACAGTTGCGAGAAGACGTAATCAAAGAGATCCAACACATTGTCTGTCGTCTTGAAATAGCGCTGTACAATCTGTGGAATCTCCGTCCGCAAGCGGTAGTGGATATCCAAGACCGTATTTCCAATGAAACGTTCTTGAACTAGCTGATGGAAGATTTCCAAGTCACTGGTTAAGAAATTCTTTGGAATGGCAAACTGTACGGTGACAGGTTTTGATTCATCCAATGTCAGAACTGCTAAGGCATCGTGATTGGATAATGGAACAATCTCAAAGCCAGTCAAGCGCTGCCGTGTCGGCTCAACATCCTGAATGACTGCGGTGTAGCCCGTCATCTGGGCTAGTAACTTAGCCGTAGCATCCAAGATATCGTCTAACTTAAAGGCTTCGAAATCAAAGGCTTTCACCACCTGGTAGACATCCTGTTCATCAATCAACTCTAGATCAAGCGAGTTTTGAACAAAATATTGAAAACCAGCTCGGCTAGGCATCCGGCCACTCGAAGTGTGGGCCTTTTCTAGTAAGCCTTGTTTTTCGAGGGCCGCCATGTCGTTTCGGATGGTCGCACTACTAGATTGAATCACATCTTGTAGCGCTTTTGAACCGACTGGTTCGTGGGTCTTGGTAAAGATATCGACGACAAGATTAAGAATCTCATTTTGACGTTCTGTAACCATGACCTCACCTCTCTTTCGTTTTTAGCACTCTAAATACTCAAGTGCTAAACCATGATTCTATTATACACCCATTCAAAAGAAAGTCAAGAGAAAAATCCAAAAAAATTAGCACTCTTTTTCCAAGAGTGCTAAAAATCATTCTTAAGACCTAGAGAAGTGAATCTCCTCTTATTTGCCAGCTTTTTTCAATAGCTGAATATATTCTTCCAATACTAGCTGATGGTTGGCCATATACTGAGCATTTTCTACGCCAACATAACGGAAATGCCAATTCTCAAAATTCACACCCGTGATGTTGCTCTTCCGATCTGGGTAGCGAAGGACAAAGCCATATTGCGGTGCGATGGCAGCCAGCTGCAAGCCCAACTCATCACTTTGACCAGCTTCGACACTCATATCAATCGCAAGTCCTGTCTGGTGTTCACTAGCACCAGGGACCTGTACCTGGGTCTGAACCTGCTTTTCAGCTTCTTCGTGCGAAAGACCACTAGCCTCTAGTTGCGCAACACGCTCATTATAGAGCTCTGTTTGCTCGGCCACGCTTCGATAGCCTGATATCAGCGTTTCTTCTGGGGCAATTTTTCGAGCCGCTTCTAAAAATTGACGAGTTGGTTCTACAATCCGACTATCTACTTTGATGGCATCCACATCTGTCAATTGTGGGTTCAACTCAGGCTTCACATTGTCACGATTGACCAAGATCAACTGCCAGTCTTTTGTCGAAACGGCTGGTAAATCTGATTTTTCTTTCTTTTTCTTAGAAGAAGAGGGAGTCGTTACAGCTGTTTTTTTAGCCTTCCAAAATTGAAGGCCCGAAAACAAGCTTGGCTTCGCCAAGTAAGCACCAATTCCTGATCCAAGGACCACAAGAAGAAAGAAACTTAATAGGTAAGGCCACCATTTCTTACGTTTTTTTCTCGCGCGTCTATACTTATTCGTCATGGCCGCCCTCTAGAAGTTTTGCTCCAACCTTACGATAGGACATATCTCCAATCTTTTCGATATGAAAGGCGCCATCTTCATAGGCCAAAACCGTTACGCTTCCGTTGTCCAAGACCAATTCTTCGACCGCTTTTGGATCGATGAGATAAATCAAGGTCGTAATGGTCATGCCATGGCTGACCACAATAGCATTACCACCACCGGCTGCTTCTACCTCTTTTGCAATGGCTTCAAATCCCTCTTTGATCCGGCCACTCAAGACACTCCAAGATTCAGCCCAACCCGTGGTGTCTACTTCTACAATCCCTTCTGCCAACTCCATCAGGCTCAACTGATGGAAATCATCGACCTTAAAGACACGGGGTAAGACCCCCATGAAGAGATCGCCATCATAAGCACCATCAAAACTACCAAAACACCACTCGCGGATCCGTTTGTCATAACGATAAGGGATTTTCCCTGTCAGACCGAGCTCTCGAAGAATAATTCCCATGGTTTGAATGGTGCGTCCAGAATCACTCGAAACAGCCTCTTCAAAAGAAAGGCCCGCTTCCTTGAGACCAAGACCTAGTTCTTGAATTCCACGCTCTCCTGCTTCTGTCAGCGGAGTGTCTGACCAGCCCTGTGCTCGCCCGATAGTATTAAACATAGTTTTTCCATGACGAGCAATATATAATCTGGTTTTTGTCATTGTATTACCTCCGTATGTATCTCTTTCATTATATCATTTTTTGCAAAAAGAAAGTAGGAAAGCTCTTACAAGTTTCGAGAAAAAGAAAAGGCCATGACCAAAGGGTCAGCCTTTCAGGACGGACTAGGATTCTTGCAAGCTTTCACCGACCTCACGGTAACTGCTATCTCCAACCCCCTTAACCGTCAATACTCCATCTTCATATTCTACAAGGGTAACACTACCATTTGAAAGAGGCAGATTGAGATTTGGCTTTCCTTCGACCAAGCAGACCAAGGTCTGAATGGTCCAACTATGGCTGACCACCAAGGCATTGCCTCCACCATTTTCTTCTACTTCTTTGGCAATGGCTTCGAAACCTTCTAGGATTCGGGTTTTCAAGACTTCCCATGGTTCAGCCCAATTTGCTGTGTCCACTTGGCAAATGCCATTGGCCAAGTCTTCCAAGGTCAAGGTCTTATAATCCTCCACATCTAGCACGCGCGGCACGACACCATGAAAGAGCTCCCCACCGTAGGCCCCATCAAAGCTACCAAAACACCACTCGCGGATCCGTTTGTCAAAGTGATAAGGAATCTGGTCTTTCAAGCCCAATTCATCGAGAATGATCCCCATGGTCTGAATGGCACGGCCTGAATCACTGGAGTATGCTCGAGTAAACTCTAAAGCAGACTCACGCAAGCCAATTCCTAGAGCCTGAATCCCTCGTTCTCCTTCTGCTGTCAAGGGCGTATCGGACCAGCCTTGAGCACGGCCAATGGTATTAAACATGGTTCTCCCATGACGAATCACAAATAATCTTGTTTTATCCATCTTGTCTCCTTTTGCAAGAAAAAAGTCTGGAGTTTCATCATCACAGACTTTTCTATTTTCTACTATTATACTAGATTTCTCTTAGTTTTTAAAGCTATGAACCGGAGCTGGAATTTGGCCACCACGGGCAATAAAATCAGCTGACGAAGCCTTGTTGACCTTCATCACCGGAGCAGATCCAAGAAGTCCACCGAGCTCTAACATATCGCCTTCTTTTCCATAAGGAATGATCCGAACGGCTGTTGTCTTTTGGTTGATCACCCCGATAGCTGCTTCGTCGGCAATCATGGCCGCAATGGTCGTATCTGGAGTATCAGCTGGGATGGCAATCATATCTAGACCGACGGAGCAGATAGCTGTCATGGCTTCCAATTTTTCCAGGTTGATATGACCCGATTGGACCGCCGCAATCATCCCTTCATCTTCTGAGACCGGAATGAAGGCACCTGACAAACCACCGACTTGGTTACAAGCCATGATGCCACCTTTTTTCACTTGGTCATTGAGCAGAGCTAGCGCCGCAGTAGTCCCGTGGGTTCCTACCACTTCAAGCCCCATCGCTTCGAGGACACGGGCCACAGAGTCTCCAACAGCTGGTGTTGGCGCGAGAGACAAGTCTACAATCCCAAACTCTACTCCTAGGCGTTCACTAGCCATTTGACCAACTAATTGGCCGACACGAGTGATCTTGAAGGCTGTCTTCTTGACTGTTTCAGCCAATACATCAAAGCTAGCGCCTGGTACTTTTTCAATGGCCCGTTGGACGACACCAGGTCCTGAAACCCCAACGTTGATGACGACATCAGCTTCACCGACACCGTGGAAGGCTCCCGCCATAAAGGGATTATCTTCTACCGCATTAGCAAAGACAACGAGCTTACCTGGTCCCATTGGATCTACTTGGGAAGCTTCTTTAATGATGCGGCCCATGTCTCGGACAGCGGTCATATTGATCCCTGTCTTGGTCGATCCGATATTGACTGAAGAGCAGACAAAATCCGTCTCTGCAAGGGCGCGAGGAATGGAATTAATGAGGATTTCATCCCCCTTTTGGTAGCCTTTTTGAACAAGGGCTGAGAAGCCACCGATAAAGTTGACCCCAACTTCTTTGGCCGCACGATCCAGCGCCTTGGCAAAGGGGACATAGTCTGTCGCGTTGGTTGCTGCTCCGATAATAGAAATTGGAGTGACCGAAACCCGCTTATTCACAATGGGAATGCCAAGTTCTGCCGCAATCTCATCCCCAACAGCCACCAAATCTTTAGCCTTTGTCACAATCTTATTGTAGACTTTTTCAGCTGCCTTTTCGATATCCGGATCAATACAATCTAGAAGCGAAATCCCCATGGTGATAGTCCGAACATCGAAGTTCTGCTCCTCAATCATGGCAATGGTTTCTGTTACCTGTTTAATATCCATAAATTCTCAACCCCTATCTTACAAATTGTGCATGGCATCAAAAATCGCTGCGCTTTGGATATTGATTTTCACATGCAGAGACTGACCGAATTCTTCCAACTCTGAACGAAGCTGTGTGAAATCTTTTTTCTCATCTGACGATACGACCGCCATCATGGTAAAGTATTCATCCAATACGGTTTGAGAGATATCATCGATATTGAGTCCTAATTCTGCCACTTTCGTTGCAACACCCGCTACGATTCCTTTTTGGTCTTTACCAACGACTGTAATAATTGCTTTCATTTCACTGCTCCATTCTATCTATTTGCTTCCATTGTAGCACAATCCCCTTAAAATCGCCCTTCTCAACTGGGAACGTTCGGATATTTTCCGCGTGTATAAAACAATAAAGAGGCTGGGACAAAAGTCCTAGCCTCTTAATTGTTTTTGGATTGTCGAGCAAGACGCAGTGGTTGAGTGGGCTCTACTACGCTGATTTCATCAGCTTTTACAGCCCTACTCAACTGTGCGGAGGTGGGACGACGAAATCGAATTCTAACGAATTACCGATTTCTGTCCCACTCTCTCTATTTTGACGATTCAGTTTCATCCTTTAAGAGCTCTTTCTTCACGCGCACCGTGCTCTCATACTCAGCCCCAGCTAGACGGTCAAAGGGAAAGCGACGATTGAGCAAGACGATGGCAAGAGTGAGAATTAGGTACAATAAAAGCATAAAAAAGAGCAATAAAATCATGGACAGGGTTAAGAGGGAATTGTCCGTCAAATCGCTATTCAAGAGCGAAATCAAATAGAACAACCCTTGAGGAATCAGATAGAAATAGCCCACTACTAGAATCCCCCGCCAGATGGTGCGAAGCCATTTTTGCTTGTCAAAATGCAAGCGGAATTTCAACAAAGCCATTCCCAAGGTTCTGCACCGCCACAAGGGAATCAAGGCAAAATAGACAGCCAAAACCGCTACATAAGGAATCGTCTCTAAACGCTCGATTACCGCGTAAAGCAAGGATAGCATCACAAAGTCGATCAAGAAGGCAAGACCCATCCGAAAACCAGACACTCTGGTCCCTACTCGGAAAGAATGCTCATCAATCTCGTCTCGTGTTGGCAATAACCAAACCAGGAACCAACCGAGCAAATAGCCCACTCCACCACCGGTGGTATTTTGAATAATATCATCAACATCTGCCAGGCGGTAAGGACCCGGATACAGAAAGTAGAGACCTGATAACTGGGTCAACTCCAAAAAGAGACTAAAGAGGGCTGTCAGGAGAATCGTTTTCTTAAAACCACACTTGAAATAATAGCGTAGATACATCCCAAAAGGAATCAACATCAGGACATTAAAGGCGGGCACATAAAAAGTCGGATGCTTAAGGGCTTGAATCCAAGTACCAGTCTGCGCTAAATCAAAGGGGCTCTCCTTGAAAAAATCCACCACAAAAGCAAAGGGATGGAGATTGACCATTTCCGAGTAGCTAGTATGAATCTTACTTGGATCCGGCAGAGGCAAGATCACCAAGAAATAGACCGTCATCAAGTAAAGCATAAAAGAATAGAAAATCAGCACCCGCAATTTATTGACCGAACCATATTTTCGATAATTCAAAATCATGTAGGGCAAGGTCAGCAAAAATGCCAGGAAAGGAAAGAGCTGAACAGCCGTTTTAATAGTAGAGATATACCCCATTGTGTCTCCTTTTTTTCGTTATAAAATCACCCTTTGCACAATGACAAAAGGTGATTTCTTCATTGATATAGAATATTATACGGCGCAGTGATGGAAGAGTCAAGGAAGGAAGATGAAAACCTCATTCAAGAGCCAGCTTAATAGTTACTTCTCCCCTTCAAGCTGTTACTTCCAATAAAGACCAATAGATAACTCACAATTCCTGAAAGATGCAGCCAAGTCGAGATCCAGCCGGTGATGACCGGTAAGAGCATGAGGCCAGATAGAAAAACTAAGAATAGATAAAACCATTTTACGGTGCGTGAGAACTCTTTCCACACGTTTGAAAGGAGCATAACCCCTCCAGTTACAAAGGCGTATCCTACAGCAGAAATCCCTGTTGCCTGCATGTCCTGTCCCTGCGTTAGGAGGTGAAAAACGATGGAAGAGAGAGCTGTCGCCGTCACAAAAACAATCAAGACTTGCCTGGATCCTCTCTTCCTTTCTAACAGTCCACCAAAAGGAAGGACCATGAGTCCATTTAAAATCAAATGGACCCATAAAAACCAGATAGGGGCTCCTTTACTACCGTGCATCAGGGTCCCGCTGACATATTGCCAACCATACACCGGCTTTGAATGAAAAGCCAATAGGTCATACATAGCATCCCCATAAAAGGAAGTCAATAGACCGAGCGATAAACAGATTAGAGCTAAAGTACTGATAACAGGGTAGGTTGTAAGGATTCTTTTCATATTTATCTTCTCTTTTTCAAAAAACAGCGTTACGATGTCTCCATTCACGACCATTATACCATTTATTTCATTGGAGAAAGAAAAGTTTTTGCTTCTTTCGTTTCAAATCTTTGCTGGAAAAACGAAATATCGTGACTTATTAGTCGGTCATTATTCGTGACCGGAAAGCGATCCTGTTTTTTAGCCGTAGCAAAAATTTGACTTTCCATTTTAAAAAGAATATACTCATTCTAATCTGAGACAAATATTTTTTATTTTTTTAAATCAACAGTATTGCATTCAGAGAAAAAACTACTAACTTCATGGAGGTGACGCTATGTCATTAGAAGAAAAATTGAACCAAGCAAAAGGTTCTGTTAAAGAAGGCCTCGGTAAATTAACCGGCGATACAAAAACAGAAGCTGAAGGCACTGCTGAAAAAGTTGCTTCAAAAGCAAAAGAAGTTGCTGAAGATGCAAAAGAAGCTGTCGAAGGAGCTATCAAGGGCGTTAAAAATATCTTTCATAAAGAAGACAAATAGTCTTTAACATCCTAGACCCACTCTATTTTCTACAGTCATGTTTGACCGTGGAAGATAGGGTGGTTTTTTGTTTTTCATTTATCTTAGGTATAGAAAAAACACCCCGAAGGGTGTTCTTTGTAATGATTAGCATTCTTTTAAAAGAACGTTTACTAAAGCTACTTTACAATTTTTTTAGAATTTTATGTTATAGCTCCATCTTGGAATGAAATTTATTTTGATTGATTCATTCCTTTAGACCTCGTCACCTACTTTTGCGACATGATTCATAGAAATCCCTGTTATTTAAAGTAACGTTTTGTTTTTCTTAATTGTGCAATATTGATATAGAGATGGATGACAGCAGTTATAAGGACACCAACTAACTGCACTTCACCAAGGATGATAGATAGGGAAAATAAGAGGATATAGACAGATGGTAAGATTAGCTGATTGAGTTTGAACAAGATTAAATAAGCCTCTTCCATTTCCGCTTGTTTCTCTCCCTCGTCATACGTTTCTAGATAGTCTAATACCTCTTTTGGTGTGGCTAAAATAGAGAGCTGGTAATTACGAATTTTGCTCGTTGTTTTGATGCAGAAACTTCCAATAAGAATGGTTAATACTGCTAAGAGAAAAGCTGATATCGGTAAATCGTGGCTAGGCAACACTGTAACCAAGCTAAAAAGCATACTAACTTGCAAAACATTGTAAGCAACTGTCCCATAATCTAGAGAGCGATACATCTTAATATAAGCTAGCTCGTTTAATTCATCATCTTCTTCTGCTAGGTAGCTATCATAAGCTTTCCTACTATTCATAATAAAATAAAGAGCTACTATGGTTGATAGTATTCCCAGACAGAAAAAGAAGGTTGTTAAAACAAACTATACTTGCTCTTGAGAAATGTTTAAACGAAGATTTGTAAAGGCAGCACCAAACATTCCGATTAACCCACCCAACAATAAACTTCCTAGTAATAATAATAAATGTTTCTTTTTCATTTTCTATCTTCTTTCTATAATAAACCTAGCAGTCCTTGAACCAGAGCATGCCCAAATCCAAAAGTAGCTGTTAATACTTGATCACCAAAACTATTCAGGAGAATGGCAACTATATAGAAAAATAGAATCTTGTACCCTGATTTTTTTATGACCTCTTCAAGAGGTTCACTCCCCATCCAGCCAGCTAAAAGAGCATAGCTTATAACGGTGAGAAGACTAATTTCTATCGAAGAAAGAAAAAGCAAACAAGCCAGTGCACGAATCATCAGAGGGTCTATATTGAAATAATTAGCTATACCGGCACAAACCCCTGCAATTTCTTTGTGTTCGGTATCTACTTGAAAATCTGCCAAAAACTCTTTCATAATCTTACTCCTTTTATACTTTTTCTCTTTCTTTTACTTTCTTTTACTTTCTGTTACTTTCTTTTCTATCCGCTCAAATATTAAACTAAAAATCAAGCTACTCCAGAAAAAATAATTACTGTCTAAAATGTGAAACCATCCCAGCAAGGTCCCGATCATCATCGAAACATTTGCTACAAAGGCAATGATACAAAGATAATAAATTACTCTATATTTGTTCATGATTCTTCCTCCTCTAAGCGAAATACCGACTCTACTGGCTCATGAAATATCTGAGAGATTTTCAAGGCAATAATAATAGAGGGGGTATACTCATCACGCTCTAGCAAACTAATGGTCTGCCTCGATATACCCGCTAGCTTTGCAAGCTCGGTTTGGTTTAAACCATCACGAGCGCGAAGCTCTTTTAAACGATTTTTTAGCTTCATATTTACCATTGTCTATCAAATTCAACCACTTGGCTTAGATAGCCTAAAAACGGTAGAATTTGATCTTTCCTCCTTTGCTATTAAATAAGATAGTATTAACGATGCACACATAGTTCCTCCCTATCTAAGTTCTTATTTCTTTAACTTGATTACATTGTAACATATCTTTTTATTTTTGACAATGATATTAGTCAAAAATATCATGATTTTTGTCATTTTGTAAACAATTTAAGTCAAATTATTCATTCTGATTCAAAATGGCTTAGAGCATTTCTCTAAACAGTGACAAAATGAAGGCTTAACATCACAAAAGGTATAAGGTGAATTTTGGGGTGAACTTTGTATTTTTAAACAAAAAAAAGACATCCAAGAGAGTTCTCTTGAATGTCTGTAAACGTTGATATAACCGTTTTGATTAACGTTTTGCGTGCAGTGGTTGCCATCCAATCAAACATCGCTTCGCTTGTTTTCTTGGGGCAACTTTGCATAGCATATCTCTATGCGACTAAAGTCGCTAGAGCTATCCTAATTGCACACCGCCAGTTCTCATACAAAAAAACACCATGCAAGATGCAAAGTGTTTTCGTTTGTATTCTGCTTTCCAGCAACGAATTAACGTTTAGAGAACTGGCTAGCTTTACGAGCTTTCTTAAGACCTGGTTTGGAAAGCATGAGTTTCAGTTGGATTAAAAATGGCGTAATATCAAGTCTTTTCTGAACGATATCTACTGATTAATTTCATAAAATATGAATCAATATTTTTTAAATGGGGGAACATTTTAATTCTGTAAAAATAAATAGTCCCTTTATAAACCTTATTTTATCTACATTCTTTACTTTTTTTGAAAAATAGGTATAGAAAAAGGTAACATTCATACAGTATCTATAATTTCCAAAATTATTTATTAAACTTAAAACTTACTTTAAAAACACCACTATGCAACTAAAACTTTTAAAAATCGATATTCGCGTAAATACTTTAGAGAAATTCCAGAATAGTTTTTAAACTCCTCATCATTACTTCCAAAAGTTTTTTTGAAAACTTCTATAATCCCAATCGCTCCGGGTCCCAGTTTCCATACTCATCATATCCAAAACCATCAGGATCCATGGTATCAATGCCACATTCTACTAAAAAGCTAGCGCAACTGTAGCAATGATAATCTTCGTAAGAGTCTTCACTACATTCCCAATCAATTCCACTTTCGGGAAACTCTCCCCCACATTCACTACATTTATATAATTTTGACATAATATTATTCTCCTTTAAGCATCAAAAATATTATCAGATGAGATACTACTTTTTCTACCACATTCTTCACACTTCCAAATGTATTTATTATCACTAAAACCAGTCTGCACATTTAAATATGCACCGCAATAGTCACAATACCAATCAACATCAGGGAATCTATCTTCCATTTTAATCTCCTTTTGATTCTATTTAATAATATACCAAGTTCTAACACTCAAATTCAACTATAAATCTACTCAAATAAAATTTTATTGGCTTCTTTAAATAACCGCTTATCTTCCTCAGTACCTCCTCTAACAAAATTTTCTCCTTTAAATTGATACAAATGAACATCTGGGGATTTTCTGTTTTCAGGATAATTACGTAATTCACTTTCTTTTTCTATTTCTATTTCATTCATAGAAGGAAATAGGCTGTCTGCTTCACTTTCTAAAAAATTACTGTTATATTCTGATACCTCAGTTATTTCATAATTATAACCTTCGCGACATACAAGAACCGCTGCCACTATTCCTATGCCAGTTCCAATTACAATTTCTGGATTTTCTTTAGTAAATTTCCAACATTTTTTTCCACCATCAACTATTTGACTCCCCACTTTTTTTGAAAAAGCGATAGTATTCTCTTTTAATTCAGTATAGTTAATTACCATTCTATGTCATCCTTTTCCGAATATATTCTGTTGCAGATTAATTTTTTATGGTTAATTTTCTCTAAATTCGTTCACAACTGTAAAAGAATTCACAAGACCAATTTTATATTTTTTATTAAGCAATTTTACAGATTCATAAAAGCTTATTTCTTTATTATTTATAAAATCAATCTCATATCCTCCATTGTTAATGATATACTGAGTAAATCTATGATTAACTCTTGCTTTTTTTATCGATACTATAAGCAGTGACATGAAGAGAAGGACTGAGAGTATAACTAAGAAATCCATAAAGAATACCTCTTTTCTAAATTTTAAGAAATTATACACTATTTTAAATCCATTGTCGTTCAGGATTCCTGAACTTTTATTATCTCTCTAGAAAAATATTTAAAACGTCGAATATACTTATTTTTCATTAATTCTAAATCTGATAGTAATGCTAAGCCAATTTGTCGATTAATTGCAGTATTTAAGTCATTGTCAACAAAACCAAAAATATATAACAAACAATGATAATAATCTCCTAGTTCAAAAAGTTCACTATCACCTTTTAGTTCTTTTATTGTTTCCATTATTTCTTTATAGAAATACTCATCAAATTCTTGCTTCAATCGATCAGAACTTTTAAAACTTCTACTTAAATAATCTTCTGTGATAAAACGCCGAATTGCTTTTCTCCTCAGTGTTTGATTTTTAATCTCAAGCATCTCATAAATACCTTCGAATTCCATACATTCAACTATCAAACATAAAAACAGCAATAATATACTTAACATATTTGCTTTAGCAGAAATACTATCGTACTTTTCATCAGCCTCTTCATAAAGCTCCATAGCTTTTTCAAAATAACAAAAACAATCATCATTAACATTATTTAAACAAACTAAAAGCTGTTTGTGAAAACTTTGGGCATCGATTAATATTGGATATAATTCTTGTTCTTTCTTTACTGTTACAATTGGAAATAAGCATAAAAACGAGTGTATTAATTTATAATTATCTCCAACTAAACAAGCATTTATATGCTTTGGAAATGAAAAATCAAAGTCTAAATCCATCTCTAGCAATTGATCAACTGTAACTTTATAATGTTCAGCTATTTTCTTCAAATTCTCGGGAGATGGTCTGTTTTCTCCACTCTCCCAATTTGCAATTGCACTTTTACTATTAAGATCAAGAGAATAAGCTAATTCCTCTTGAGTTTCTCCCATACTTTTTCTCAAACTTTTTATGTTATTAGATAATCTATCCATCATCGTATTCCTTAGAATTAGTTAATCTTCCCTATATTTCAATACTAATCTACTTCTTTTGAATCTTTCCAAAATGAAACAAGACTATTGAATCTAATTGCTCTTCGATCTCATTAAATGACTGATCCAAATCTAATGTTTGGACACTAATCTGATTTCCATGAATCTGATAAATATTATCTGGCTGAATCTGTTCATCCGTTTTAGCATACAGTAACATCCCTGATACCGTACATTTGCTTTTATCAAATTGATACTCGCGATTTTTCACATATGTGAATATCTGATAAAGGTTATTGGAATGAATAGTGTACTTATCAAAACGCATTTGAGTAGTTCGTGAATAGTATTTCGCATCAATAATCAAGATAGTATTCTCTTTTTGAAGTTGAATATCACTCTGCATAATGGGCAACAAATCACCTTCACCACCGTCTAGAGCCCACGGTATCTGGGAGGCATTTGCATTTAGCTTAGGGTAATGCTTTTTATAATATTCAAGAATAAATTTTTCATATAGTCGACTCATTCTTTGTTCATCAAGAAAATCCATTAGCTTCATCTGACCATCTGATGTCGTCTGCAACAACCCCTTCACAACCAAATAACAAATAGAGATCATCATTCTATAAGATTGATTATTCCGATTGTATTGAAACTTCCAATTTACTTTATTCAAATCAATGCATTCAACTTCATTGAAAAAAACCAATAATTTCCGTAGTGCTTTTTTTCGTTTTTTGGGAATATCAGATTTTAAAAGAAGACACATCGTAGACTTAATGATACGATTCATTGTATTGTCAACCGAAAATTCTTCATAAGAGCACACTACTCTTTTTCTGACGGAACTTTGGGACTTCAATGACTCTCCAATTTCTATTTTTCCTCTCAACGTCGAGATTTCCTCGGTTTTAGGTATGTACTTTTTCTCTAAACCTCTCTTAAGTTGAATTGCAATTGCCTTAACTAAAATAGCACTCATCAGGTCCGCAGTGTTTTGAAACTCTTCTGTAGAGAGTTTTTTATAGCCTTGTCCTTTTAGAACACTGAAAGCGTAAGTTAGCATATAATAGACATTCTTAATTGGTATCACTTAATTGCGCTCCTCAAACTTTCGCTCCATTCTCTCACCAGAGTTGGTTCGTCAAACCAATATTCTTTTAATAGAGGTATTAGTTCATACTCTACAATATTAGAAATTACCTGATCATTCACACTTTCTGGCGTTAAATTGCAAAAATAACTATGACCTATACAAAATCCTTCACCTAAGCTCTCATCTGTAGCAATAGCATAATTTAGATTTTTAACACAAGCAATCAAATTATCCAACTTTCTATTGTTTATATTTGATTGATAGGTTTTAAATCCATCTGTGTCAAATCCTGGCTGTAATTCAAAGAATGCAAACCGTCTTCTCAAAGCATAATCTAACATAGCTAAACTTCTATCTGCTGTATTCATCATACCAATGATATAAAGATTATCTGGAATAGAGAACTTTTCATCCGAATAAACGAGTTGTAAAGATGCCCCTCTTTTATCATTCTCAAGCAGCATAAATAGTTCGCCAAATATCTTACTTAAATTTCCACGATTAATTTCATCAATAATAAAGAAATAATCATTAACAGCATCTAGTTCTGCTCGTTTACAGAAATTATAAAATGTACCTTTTCTTAATTCAAACCCAATATCAGAAGGTCTAAACCCCATGATAAAATCTTCATATGAATAGCTTTGATGAAATTGAACCATCTTAACTCTCTCAGCATTTTTTTCTCCTATAAGAGAATAAGCTAAGCGTTTTGCAGCATATGTTTTACCTACACCCGGGGCCCCTTGTAAGATAATATTCTTTTTAAAAACAAGAACAGACCTCAATCTTTCATACTCTTCTTCCGACATAAATACATCATTTAGAAAATCTTCCTTTGTATATGAAGAATATGATTTTTCAACTTCTTCAACATCTTCAGATGTACCATCATCAAAAATATTTTTTAGTTTCTCTACAACATCAATATAGGGAGTTACATCGGTTAAAGTTTTCATAGCTGCTTTACCTGGATAAGGCCATTCTCCATGATGAGTCCAATTCACTGTTCTTATATGATTATACTCCTCAGCTTCAGAGTCATAGAAATAGTCAGAGGTAACAATCCCACACCCAATAAGTTGACTTCTACCTTTTTTTACAAAAATAATATCTCCAACTTTCATTTCATTGGCAAATTGCCAAGTAGCATGTGTTGCATTCTGGTATGACAAGTTAGGACCATAAGTTTTTTTCATTGCCTCTTTGATCTCTGATTTATTTTTAAATAAACTGAGATCTCCAATTTCATTCCATCCTATAGCCATTACTCCACGTTTGTAAAAGTCCTCCCACATATAAGAACCTTCCCCGGGAGCATATACCCAATACCTTATTGTTTCATTCTCATCATCCATCAAAGCTGAAGATTCTGCCACCATCTTAAGTTCTTGATTTTTTTTATTCACTTCTTCAGAATACTTCCATGCTTCAAAAGATAATTCTTTAAAATTCTTCCATTTAGATTCTGGACTCTGCAAATAGGTCTTTACTTTTTCAATTATTTTAAAATAATCAGCCGAATAAATTTTTGAATCCAGACTTTCTATTCCATCAAGAATTTTTGAAGGAAATTTACCCGATTTAAAAATAAACCACTGATTTCTACTATCTAAATTCAAAAAAGTATTTGGAGCAATCCAATATAAGCCCATGGTAATTTTACTATTACCATTTCCCTTTTGGTTATTGACAATATCAAAGTAATTCGAAACATTCTCTTTGTTTTCACTAATCGGATTCTTATCATATTCTATTGCTGAAATAAATAGTGACCACAGATCATCAATATCCCCATCTTCTCTCTCATCAACAAAACGATAGTAAGTGGCATTCTGAGGGTTTAGAACCGGAAGACTATCAAAGGAAGTTGGTACCTTACTTTTCAGATCGAATAACTTTGCTATCGCCTCTAACAATTTGATTCGATTTTCATCTTTCAGCTTCTTATTGAACAAGCCAAATACTGTAAAAGGATCAATGTCTACCAAAATGTTATCCTTTTCCAATGTTGGCATTGACATACCTGAAAGTTCATACATTTCTTTCACTTTCTTGATAAGATCAATCCTAATATCCCTATATGCCACTAGTTTTTGTGCAAACTCTTGATAAAAATCTATCCATAAAAACTTATCAACTGTATTCATATTGATTTACTTTCTACATCTAAATTTACAAATTTTATTTGATACCTATAATTTTACTAAGTATTAGTATACCACGAAAGCACTTACATTTCCAACCAATAAAATAGCTTCCCTCATTCTAAGGAAGCCTTTTTGTTATTCAAGCATCTAGTTTTATTGAGTGGTAATCCAGTCTATCTTTCCGAAAAAGACCTATTTTTTTGACAAAAAAGACATCCAAGAGAATACTCTTGAATGTCTGTAAACGTTGATAGTATCGTGTTGATTAACGTTTTGAGAATTGTGAAGCTTTACGAGCTTTTTTCAATCCTGGCTTCTTACGTTCAACTTTACGTGAGTCACGTGTAAGAAGTCCTGCGCGTTTCAATGAATCGCGGAAGTCTGGGTCTACTTGAAGAAGGGCACGAGCGATACCGTGACGGATAGCTCCTGCTTGACCAGCGTAACCACCACCTACAACGTTAACGAAAACGTCGTATGAACCTACAGTTGAAGTAACTGCGAATGGTTGGTTGATTACAAAACGAAGGTCAGCGTGTGGGATGTACTCTTCAACATCTTTTTTGTTAACAGTGATTTTACCAGTTCCTGGAACAAGGCGAACGCGTGCAACAGCGTTTTTACGACGTCCAGTACCTGCATATTGTGCTTGTGACATACTTTATTGTTCCTTTCCTTAGATAAGTCCTGAAATATCAAGAACTTCTGGTTGTTGTGCAGCGTGAGTGTGCTCAGCTCCAACGAATACTTTCAATTTCATACCTTGAGCGCGACCAAGAGTATTGTGTGGAAGCATACCTTTAACTGATTTCTCGATCAAACGTACTGCATTTTTAGAACGAAGTTCACCAGCAGAGATTGATTTCAATCCACCTGGGTGGTTTGAGTGAGTGTAGTAGATCTTATCAGTTGCTTTTTTACCAGTCAATTTAACTTTTTCAGCATTGATAACGATTACGAAGTCACCTGTATCAGTGTGTGGTGTGAATGTTGGTTTGTTTTTTCCGCGAAGCACGCTAGCAACAACTGCTGAAAGGCGTCCAAGAGGTACATCAGTTGCGTCAACAACGTACCATTTGCGTTCTACTTGGCCTGGTTTAGCCATGAATGTAGTTTTGTTCATGATTTCTCCTATATGAATGTCGTTTTTGTTTACAGGGCGGATGTTCCGGTCCGCGAGTTATTTGAAAGGTTCCGGGGCCTTACAAATGGGGTAAACAATACCGCCTACTATTGTATCAAAATTCTAAGATAAAAGTCAACCGATTTGGAAAATTATTTGCGATTTTCTTTTCCAATGACAAATCCGATCAAGGAATTCGGGCCGACGTGGGCTGAAATAACCGGTCCAAGGGGCATCACAAGGACTTCATCAATCCCTTCAAGCGCAAGCATTTCTTGCTTCAGTGCTTCGGCTCCTTCTAGATCGTTGGTATAAGAGACTAAAGCTGTACCTTCACCGATATCGGCTTTGATCAACTCCAGCAATTCTCGGACAGCTTTTTTACGTCCACGAACTTTCGTAATGGGCACTAATTTACCTTCCGCATCAATCCAGAGAATAGGCTTGATGCTGGCCAAACTTCCCATGATCGCAGCACTCTTGGAAAGACGCCCTCCACGCATGAGGTGGTAGAGATCATCGACGAGGAAATAAGTTCGCAGTTTTGGTGCTAGGTCCATGATCTCTTCTTTGGCTTCTGCTAATGAACGACCTGCATCACGCGCAGCTACTGCCCGCATGACCAGGTAGCCCTCTCCAATCCCAGCCGCCTTCGGATCGACAATCTCGATCACGGCTTCCGGGTAGTCTTCTAAAACCAGGTCTCGTGCCATGACTGCACTCTGATAAGTCCCAGATAAGACCGATGAAAAGGCCACATAAAGCAGATCTTTTCCTTCTTTGGCAAATTGTTCAAAGGTTTCCTGAAATTGGCCCACATTGACCTGACTGGTTGTCGGTTTAGCTCCATTTTTCATGGCTTCTAAAAGCTCAGGGCTGGTCAATTGACCTTCGCCAACTGTCTGGTAAACTGTCCCATCTAACTCAATGGTCAAGCCAAGAATGGTCACCTGGTGTTCCTTGGCCCAGTTTTGGTCTAAATCTGCGGTCGAATCTGTCAAAATAGCAAATGTCATTACTTGTCTCCCATCATTTCTTGTAATTGTCGCAATACTTCGTGATCGAGTGGTCGCATGGGTGGTTTTTGATCATTGACCACTCGCTGCGCCTGATTGAGGTTTCCTTTGACGACTGCGACCCGTTTTTCTAACTCTCTAGCGGATACCCGAAGGGCTCCTTGAGCAAAGACAGTCCATTGCTCATTTAAGTCACTGGTCGCTACCGAAACTTGGTGGAGGGGCGTATTGAGCTCTGCCGCCAAGCGCTCGATATAGTCATCTGCCGTCTCATCCTCGCCGGTAAAGACCACCTGAACATTGAACTCCTCATAGGTCTGCCGCACTCCTGGCATATACTGGGCATCAAAGACACAGATGACTTCGATTCCTTCAAAGCTAGCATAGTGGCTCAGTTTTTGCAGGAGGATATTGCGGGCTGCATCGAGCTCACTTTTTTGAAAGAGCTGGCGGGTTTCCTGCCAAAAGGCAATCATATTATAGCCGTCAACCAATAAGATTTTTCGTTTCATATCATTGCCTTTTTAGGATTATAGTCGATTGCGAAAAACCTCATACATCAGGATGGCTGCTGCCACACTGGCATTGAGGCTTTGCACATGGCCATTCATGGGAATGGTGATCATCTCATCGACTTGCTTTTTGATGTTGGCTGAGATCCCTTTTCCTTCATTGCCAATGATCAAGGCTAACTTGCCAGCCGTATTCCACTGGTGAGATGGCGTGCCGTTCATGTCAGTTCCAAAGATCCAGAAGCCCTCTTCCTTTAGCTTGTCTAAGGTTTGGCTAAGATTGGTCACTCGCGCAATGGGAATGTGTTCCACTGCTCCGGTAGAAGTTTTTGAAACCACTGGGGTTACCCCTACTGCCCGGTGCTTAGGAATGATGACTCCTGAGACATTGGTCGCATCAGCTGTCCGTAAAATAGATCCAAGATTGTGCGGATCTGTTAAACCATCGAGAATCAACAAAAGTGGGTTCTCTTCTTGGGCTGTCTGTTTCAGAATCGCTGCCAAGTCTGTGTAAGCAAAGGCTGCCACACGAAGAACAAAGCCTTGGTG
Source organism: uncultured Streptococcus sp. (assembly GCA_934215455.1). Taxonomy (GTDB): domain Bacteria; phylum Bacillota; class Bacilli; order Lactobacillales; family Streptococcaceae; genus Streptococcus. Next base: position 17,522 of record CAKPZX010000011.1, on the reverse strand, counting down.
AACAGCTCCTTCTGTCATTTCCTGCAGGGTTTTCTTTGGCGTCCAAGAAATCGACACTTTTTTCTCAGCTGCTAAGGCCTTGATCTTGTCGACATTTTTTCCTCGGAGGTCTTCTTGAATATATAATTTATTGCCTGTATTGGCTTGTAAAGCCTCGGTGACTGCGTGGACACCGTATACGATATCGTTATTTTCCATAGAACTAGTATACCACAAGAAAGGAGGAAGAGGCCAATTCATGATATAATGAAATCAAATCTATCTCAATGAACGAACCGAACTAGAAAGGAAGCCATGCCTCTTTTTCAACGAACCATCAAGCTCACCTTGGCCACCTGTTTAGCAGCAGCCCTTGCTTATGCTCTGGGCTTGACCTATGCCATCTCAGCTGGCGTCATTGCCATCTTGAGTATCTCGGACACGCGTCGCAGTACCATCAAGCAGGCCTACCAGCGCTTTATGTCAACCTTGCTGGCCCTTGCTATCGGAAGTCTCGCCTTTTCCTTTTTAGGGTTCAACCTTTGGGCACTGGGAGTTTTTATCGCTCTTTATGTCCCTTGTGCCTTTTTATTGGGTTGGCAGATCGGCATCACGCCAAGCACGGTGCTGGTCACCCATCTCTTGATTGAGCAGTCTACTTCCTGGGGGCTCTTGCTCAATGAACTTGCCCTCTTTTTAATCGGGACCAGCTTTGCCCTGCTGGCCAATCTCTATATGCCTTCTAATCAGGCTGCGATCGATCATTACCATGATGTTGTCGAAGACCAACTGAAAAAGATCCTTGGCCGTTTTGCGGAATTACTTGGTAAAGGGGATGGTCGCAATGATGCTCGCTTGATTAAGGAGTTGGACAGCATCCTAAAGGACGCTTTGAACCTAGTCTATTTGGACCATTCCAACCACCTCTTTCACCAAACCAACTACCATATTCACTACTTCGAAATGCGCAAGCGGCAAAACGATATTCTGCGAGATATGGCTGAGAACGTCAACCGCTGTCAGTTAGCAGCGAGTGAAAGCATGATCCTTGCTCAACTTTTTAAGAAGACGGCTCAGCAGTTAAGTCAGGAAAATCCTGCCCAGGATCTTCTAGATGATATTAGTCAGTATTTAGCGATCTTCCGCGAACGCCCTCTTCCTAAGACTCGTGCGGAATTTGAAACACGCGCCACCTTGCTCCAACTCTTAAGAGACTTAGAAACTTTTATCCAGGTTAAGGTTGATTTTTACCAACAATTCCATGAGGAAACAGAATAGACAAAGAAGCCCTTGCAAGATGCAAAGGCTTTTTTATTCAGGCAGTTGTTGTAAACGATTTCCTAAAATGGTATACTAGAACTGGAAAATAACTTTTTTAAGGAGGGTCTTCTATATGAAGTCTTCATATAAGAAACATTTGTACACTACGACACTCAGTCTCTCAGCGGCTGTCTTGCTTTCCGTTATCGGTCATGGCCAAGCTTCAGCCGATAGCTTAGAAGCGCCTCAAACGGAACCAAGCACGGTCCTTGAAGCGACACCTGCTACTGAGCAACCTGTGACAGCCGAAACGACCAGTCCCGATACAGCCACAGAAGTTGCTCCTGCTAGTCCTGTAGAAAGAGCAGCGACTTCTGATGGGACTTCTACTACAGAAGTTGCTCCAGCCGCTAGTCCGGTCACTACCCGTGCTACAACGACCGCTGACCAAGCGACTCGATTGGCGGATAGCACCATTTATCTCTCTGAAAAGAGTACGATTGATGACAAAGTCCAAGAAAAAGCTCAAGCTGCTGGCAAGATCAGCTGGACCTTAGACAATAAACCTCTCTCTGAGTGGAAAACCTGGGATATGGAGACAGGAACACTGAGCAAGGATCCATTCCTTACCATCACAGAGACCGCAAACGGCAATGATTTGGATCTCCACATTGACGTACAGGATCTCTTTGGTGAAGATCTCAGTCTTCGTAGCCCAAATAATATCCGCCGGACTTATCGCAACTACATCGGCAACCATGAACTGGTCGGGACCAATGCAGACTTAGGTGTGACCATCAATAAAACCCTTGTTTTTCGACCTTACCAAGACTACCATACACATGAAGAAATGCTAGCTGCCATCGAAAAATCCAAGGAAGAAGCGAAACCCGATCGTTTAGTGCAGCTGGAAACCCTTGGCAAGAGTGCCCAAGGCCGGGATATGAAGATGGGGATCGTGAGCAAGGACCAAGCCAGCATTGATCACTACCTCTCTAGCACCAACCCTACAGCTTTGACCAAACCAAGCGAAATGCTGGCTGCACTAAAAGATAAGACCTTGGATTACAAATTACCTGTCTTAGTCCACAACACTCACGCGGATGAGCAACCAGGCATTGATATCATCACAGGCCTCTTCAATACCTTTGCGACCAAGGAAAAGGTGACCTTTAACACTACAGATGAAGCTGGAAATGCTAAAACTGTCACTCTAGATATTCCAAGCTTGCTCAATAAATTCATCTTCTTATTTGACTTCACGGAAAACCCAGATGGGGATGCTCTCAACCTGCGGGCCCTAGCAAACGGGCTCGATCCAAACCGGGATGCCAGCTACCAAACCAACCCTGAAGTTCGCACGGTTATCCAAATGATCAACAAATGGAATCCGATCGCTCTCTACGACTTACACGGTTTTGTCAAAGAATTCTTAATCGAACCTGCAACGCCACCACATGATCCGAACTTCGAATACGATCTTCTGTCAGACCTGATGCTAGAAAATGCCCATCATATGGGACGGGCAGGAGTTGCCAATTCTAAATACAATAGTTACATCATTCCAAAACTGGATTGGGGCGATGGCTGGGATGACTCCTTCTCTGGCTATACAGGAGTTTATGCTGTCTACCATGGTATATTAGGCCATACCATCGAAATTCCAGAAGGAAATGAAGAATCCTACAAAGCAGGTCGCAATGCTGTCCTAGGCGGAATTGACTTCCTCAACCAAGATCCGGACCGTCTCCTTGAGATGCGTCTCAACTTCTACCTGCGCGGTCTCAATAAAACCGAAGATCCAAAAGCCGAAAATGAACTGGTCGGCCCAAATGGGGAAATCGTTGGACGTGTGAAAAACGGTCGTCCGAAATTCTTCCCAGACTACTACGTCATCCCAATGAGCCTCGACAAAGACAACGATGCCCAAGAAGCCTTCAATATGATCGACTACTTCAAACGCAATGGTGTCCTCGTTAAGGAACTCAAAGAAGATATTGGCAACTATAAAAAAGGGGACTTAGTCATTGACATGGCCCAAGCCAAACGTGGCTATGCCAACCATATTCTCTACAAGGGCTCCAACGAATCTGCCTGGGCTGCTATGTACGCAGAGTTGCTGGTCAACTTCCCAGATATGAGAGGGTTCAAGTCCGAACCTGTCTTTGCGGATGGTCTTTTCAACGGAAAATTAGGAGAAGTCACCACCACTCGCGCCACTCGTACCTCTGAGATCGATCCAAAAGCTCCTTACTATGTGATCGCAAATACCTCAGCCAGTGCCGTTAAAGCTGTCAACCAGGCCATCGCGCAAGGAAAATCTGTCTACCTAACAGATGATGGCTACATCGTTGACCGCGATACCTTTGCTTCGCTCCTACCAAACTATGCCATTTATGGTGATGCCCTCTACAAGGTGCCAAGCGGACCAACCTTGAAACCGATGAAGGTTTACTCTCCGAACTACCACTATAATTGGGCTGGAGTAGATGCTCCTGCTCATACTAGTCTGGTCCTTGAAAAATTAGGCTTCCAAATCGTCAATACGCCAGAAGAAGCGGATGTTGTTATTTTGGAAAGCAACCGCTTTGACGCTTCCATTTTTGGTAAAAAACCAACCCTTGTCATTGGTGGGGAAGCCATGCAAAAATTGGAAAAATTGGGAGTTCTTACAGGATTTGACGCTGAAAAACTAAAAGGCGGTAGTGACTACGAAGGCTTGATGAAAGCGATCATTGATGACCAGGATCCATTGACCAGCGGATACAAGAAGAATACCCTCTTCTACTCCAACTCAGGAAACTGGATTGAAAAGGTTCCAGAACATTTCAAGACCTTGATGAGCATCGCTCCGAGCGATTATTATATTGCAGGTTGGTGGCCACATAATGATGTTCTGGCTAACAAAGTCATGGCCATCTCTGGAGAACTGATGGGACAACCACTCTTTGTCTATGCAGGAAATCCAACCAACCGTCAACACCCTGTCCACTTCTTCCGCTGGGTAACCAATGCGATCTTTGGCAGCAAGTTAGCAAGCTTGATGGATTACGTTCCAGCTAAAGAACCAGATCAAGTGGTGGTTCCAATTCATAACCAAACAAGCAATCCACAGCCAATCTTAGCCAAGAAGGATACTCCTAAAGTCCTCCTTCCACAAAAAGAAATGACAACTAAAAATGAAGAAAGCGTGCAAGCCTTGACTTACCAAGTAGGACAAAGCTTCCAAGAAAGTCCAGCCAAGGCACAATTGCCACAAACTGGAGAAGACACAACTGCGCACTTCATTCTTTCAGGCTTCTTGTTAGCCGTTAGCGGAGGCTTCCTCCTCTTGAAAAAGAAAGAAGTTGAGTAAGTTCCAGGTTTAAACTTGGATGACACGAAAAGAACCTTCGCAGACGCGAAGGTTCTTTTTGGAGATAAACTATCTTTCAAAACTTTCCTTAGGTGAGTACGGACGTCAGCGAACTTCTTCGAAGTTCCATGACTAAATCAAGATATAAAGGGCGTCTGCGAATACAGTCAAAATAGGAAGTTTGACGCAGAATCTTTTGATTCTAGGAAAACTTATCTTTTTGACACAATCTGCAGCCCGTGTTCAATTCGTTTTGAGCCCCTTCGCTCTTTAATTTCCGGGCTCAGGCTAAAACAGTTCCCCGAACTGTTTTACTCTCAAAACTCCCGAGTGTTTGAAACAATAATGTTTCAAACACTTTTCTCACAGCGGAAAGTTTCAGTTTATACTTGACTGATTCTAAAGTATAGAAAACTTTTATAAATTTCTCCAGAATATTTAATGAACATACTATTCTACATTAAATCCTAATACTGATGCAAAGTTTCTCCTTATTCCACCAATTCCAACACAACCGTTTGGTAAGGGGTCAATTCTAGCACTTGGTCTCCTTCTTGGAATAGTCCTGCAGTGTTATTTAAAATGACCGTTTTAATCGGAGCTGGCAACTCCAAGGTGGCCTGGCGATTTTGGAAATTGCTGACAACCAAGAGACGCTTGTCCCCACGGCGTTCGAAGGCGATGATGTTTTCACGGTCCCGATAAGCTGGGATCATATCTCCAAACCGGATGGTATTTCCATAAAGGGGATGGCGATACAAGGCTGTCAGCTGACGGTAATAATTCAAGATGGAATTTGGATCCTTTTCCTGGTCTTCCACATTGATGGCAACATTTGGTTTGGGACTAATCAACCAGGCTGGTCCATCACTAAAGCCCAGACCTGGCTCTGCTGACCATTGCATGGGTGTCCGCGCATTATCCCGGCTGTATTTGGCAATCGCTGCTAAGGCTTCTTCCTCGCTCAAACCAGCTTCTTTAGCAACATGATAACCATTGATGGTCGCAATATCATCAAAGTCCTCCACTGATTCAAAGACTTGGTTTTCCATCCCAATTTCTTGGCCTTGATAGATAAAAGGAATTCCCTTACGCAAAACCTGAATGGTTCCCAGAGCTTTTTTACTGGTATCGTTGACTGGACTTTCCGCAATATAATGGGACACTCCACGAGGTTCGTCGTGGTTTTCAATGATGGTCGAGAGCACCCCAATGCTATCCGCGCGCTCATGCGCTTGGAAAATACTTTCCTTGAGTTCATCTGCAGTTGGAAGAGCATGGTCGAACCAGCCTTTTCCTTCCTGACCCAGCATGGTTTGTTTGAAATCAAAGATGGAAGAGAAGACACCATCTTTTCCAATGAAGAAATGCAATTCTTCGTCGGTTTCATTGAAAACTTCCCCTACTGTGAAGGCATTGTACTTGGCGAAAGTACGCTCTTTTAACTCTTGCAAGAAAGGTTCAATCGGTTGGGCATTGACTAGAGACTCCGGTACTGGAACCAGGCCATTGTCACGATCAGACGGAAGCGAACGCCATTCCAGGTCTTTTTTGATGTTGATGATGGCATCGATCCGGAAGCCCGCGATTCCCTTGTCCAACCACCAATTGATCATCTTGTAAATCTCTTCGCGCACGACAGGATTTTGCCAATTGAGGTCCGGCTGATCCTTGTGGAAGGAATGGAGATAGTATTTGTTGGTGCCAGGAACTGGTTCCCAGACACTGCCTCCAAAGTAACTTTCCCAATTGTTGGGTTCCTTGTCACTTTCGATGAAATAAAAGTAATCCGCATAAGGACCATCTGGATCTGCTAGAGCTTTTTGGAACCATTCGTGATGGCTCGAACAGTGGTTAACCACCAGGTCCATGATGATGGAAATGCCCCGTTTCTTGCCTTCCGCGATCAACTCTTCCATATCTTCCATGGTTCCAAAAATTGGGTCAATGGCATAATAGTCGGAAATATCATAACCCTGGTCAATAAACGGACTCTTGTAAATAGGGGATAACCAGAGAATATCAATCCCTAAGTCTTGAAGGTAATCGAGTTTCTCCGTGATTCCTTTCAAATCCCCAACACCATCTCCATTGCTGTCTTTGAAGCTTTTGGGGTAGATCTGATAAGCGACCTTCCCCTTCCACCAGTCTTTTTCCATGTTTTGTCTCCTTAAAATGAAAGAGACTGAGACATATCGTCTCAGTCTCTACAGTGTCAGTAGGTATTAGTATACTGTTTTTTCAGTTTCTTTGTCGAAGAAGTGAGCTTTGTTCAAGTCAAATCCAAGTTCGATGGTTTCACCAGTTCCAAGGTAGTCACGTGCATCTACTTTAGCGATGAATTCGTTGTCACCAACTTGGCAGTACAAGTGAGATTCTGAACCAAGCAACTCAGATACAGAAATGGTTGCTTTCACGACTGATTCTGGGAATGTTTCAAGGAAAGCAGCTTCTGTATTCACGTCTTCTGGACGGATACCAAAGATCAATTCTTTACCATCATAGCCTTTTTCTTTCAAGACTTTCAAAGCACCTTCTGGAACTTTCAAGTTCAATCCATTGGCAACGATGTGTCCACCTTCCAATTTCACGTTAATGAAGTTCATGGCAGGGCTTCCGATGAATCCAGCTACGAATTTATTCACAGGGTTCTTATACACTTCTTGCGGAGTACCGATTTGTTCTACACGTCCGATAGTACCTGTACCAGCTGGGTTTTTAGTAGCAGACATAATAACGATACGGTCAGCCAATGTCATCGCTTCTGTTTGGTCGTGGGTTACGTAGATTGTTGTAGCTCCGATACGACGGTGGATTTTCGCAATTTCAGCACGCATGGATACACGAAGTTTAGCATCCAAGTTTGACAAAGGTTCGTCCATCAAGAACACTTTTGCATCACGGACAATGGCACGACCCATGGCCACACGTTGACGTTGACCACCAGAAAGGTCAGCTGGTTTACGATCCAAGAATTCTTTCAAGCCAAGGATTTCAGCTGCTTCTTGTACACGTTTGTCGATATCTTCCTTGCTGTATTTACGCAATTTCAAACCAAATGCCATGTTATCGTACACAGTCATGTGTGGGTAAAGAGCGTAGTTTTGGAATACCATGGCAATATCACGGTCTTTAGGTGCCACGTTGTTTACAACAGTGCCATCGATTGAACATTCACCTTCTGTGATGTCTTCAAGACCAGCGATCATACGAAGAGTCGTTGATTTACCACATCCTGAAGGACCTACGAAAACGATAAATTCTTTGTCTTTGATGTCCAAGTTGAAGTCTTCAACTGAGTAATGTTCGCTATTTGGATATTTTTTATAAATGTGACTAAGATTCAATTCTACCATGATGGTACTCCTTTGATTTTTATAGTTCTATTGTAAATGAAAACGTTTTACAAATCTATGGCAAGTCTCACAAAAAAGAAAAAGAGTTTTGTGCAAGTTGCACAAAACTCTGGATTGATTTCGTTTAAATCACATCTTGTAAGACCAAATGATAGCACAGGGCTAGATCTGTCAGATTTTTCAACTGAAGACCCGTCAACTCCTCCCACTTGTCAATCTTGTATTGGAGCGAATTGCGGTGGAGATAGAGTTGCTGGGCGGCCTTGGTGACGACTGCCCCATTGTCCCAAAGAGCAACAATGATGTCTTGCAATTGATCTTGACTTTCAATCAACTGATGCAAACTTGCCTTGATTGGAGTGAGATCCAAATCTGCCTGCTCGATTCCCCACAGATAGAGTTGAGAAAAGCGATAGACACCTTGATGGCCCTCTCGAATCCAAGCTCGAAAGACCGCCTGTTCTGCTCGGATGACAGCAGACACTTTCCCGTCTTTAGACTCGGTCCATACTTGCCCGACCAGGATAGATAAACGAATGTTGAAGTCATACTCCATGGCAGAGACGGTATCTTTTAAGATATCGGCCACAGGTAAAGACTGGTCTTGGTCCAGAATGAGCACATAATCTTGTCCGCTCAGTTGCAAGGTTGCTCGGAAATTGGGCAAGAGTGTCTGCATCATCTCTAGCCAAGAAGCCGTCCCTTCCGCTGTTGAATGCGAGATGTGGCAATAGACGAGCTGCATTTTTTTGATGACTTGAGGGGCTTCTCCCTTTCCATCGATCAGGTACTGGTACCAAGGATTAGGGGCAACCTCTTCTTCACCGCCCAACCAGGAAATCAATTGTTTTTCTCGCTCGGTTAGCTCTTCTTCCTTCAGCAGCAACCATTGTTGAGCCTGAAGTGGAATGGCTACATAACCAGCTGGTGGATTGGCTTGATCCGTCACCTCTGCATGAGGAAACCACTCTCTGATATTTTTCACTGCTTTCTTCCTTCTTCTACTTGCTGGATACACCAGTCAATCAGCTCTTCTAGACGAGAGAGTTCCCCCGTCATATGGAGATAGCCCATAACAGCCTCAAAGCCCGTCGACATCCGATAGGTCACGACATCCGCATTTTTGGCCTTGGTATGGCTATTGGTATTGCGACCGCGCTTGTAGATCTCCAACTCTTTTTCTGTCAGAATTTCTTGCTCCAACATGCTTTCAATCAAGCTAGCCTGAGCTCTAGCTGAGACATAGCGGGTGGCAGCCTGATGAAGCTTATTAGGTTTGGTCATCCCTTGAAAAATCAGGTGTCTGCGAATATACATGGAATAGACCGCATCTCCCTCGAAGGCAAGGGCAATCCCATTGATTAGATTGACATCAATCACGTGTCCACCTTACACCTTCTTTTGTATCCAAGAGCTTGATTCCTTGCGCAGCCAATTCATCGCGAATGGCATCTGCTCGCGCAAAATCTTTCTTAGCCCGCGCTTCCTGACGTTCAGCGATCAAGGCTTCAATATCTGCATCCAAGACTTCTTCGACAAAGACCACTCCAAAGACTTCTAACATCTTGGTCAAGGCATCCTTGACGTCTTGATTATAGTGACCTGAATTGATCCATTTAGCCAATTCAAAGACGACGGTGATGCCGTTCGCTGCATTGATATCTTCATCCATCGCCACGATAAACTTATCCACAAAGCCTTGCAAGTCTGCTGGATCCACTTCTCCTGTGAACGGTTGCTCATAGGTGTTTTTCAAATACTTGAGGTTGGTCTCCGCATCGCGCACTGCTTTTTCTGTGAAGTTAATGGGCTTGCGGTAGTGCTGGGTCGCAAAGAAGAAGCGAAGCACTTGGCCGTCGATAGTCTTCAATGCATCATGCACAGTGATAAAGTTGCCTAAGGACTTGGACATCTTGACATTATCAATATTGACAAAGCCATTGTGCATCCAGTAATTGGCAAAAGTCTTGCCTGTTTTAGCTTCAGACTGAGCAATTTCGTTGGTATGATGCGGAAACTCAAGGTCAGCTCCACCACCGTGGATATCAATAGTATCCCCTAAAATCCCCGTTGACATGACCGAACACTCGATGTGCCAACCCGGACGACCAGGTCCCCAAGGACTGTCCCAAGAAATCTCACCTGGTTTGGCAGCTTTCCAAAGGGCAAAGTCGACTGGATTTTCCTTGCGAGCTGTTTCCTCATCTGTCCGACCAGAAGCTCCTAGCTCTAAGTCTTCTAGAGTTTTGTTGGCTAATTTTGCATAGTTGTGGGATTTTTCCACACGGAAATAAACATCGCCTTGGCTCTCATAGGCATAGCCTTTTTCGATCAAGTCAGCGACAAAACGAATGATGTCATCCATAAACTCAACCACACGAGGGTGGCGAGTTGCAGGTTTCACGCCAAGAGCCGTCACATCCTCACGGAAGGCCGCAATGTACTTGTCTGCCACTTCCTGAGGTGTGATGCCTTCTTCTTTGGCACGGTTGATGATCTTATCATCCACATCTGTAAAGTTGGAAATGTAGGCAACTTCGTAGCCACGATACTCAAAGTAGCGACGAATCGTGTCAAAGGCCACTGTTGAGCGGGCATTCCCTACGTGGATATAGTTGTAAACCGTTGGCCCACAAACATACATGCGGACCTTTCCTTCCTCGATGGGGATAAATTCTCGCAAATCACGAGACATAGTATCATAAATTTTTAACACGCTTCATTTCCTTTCTGTTTCTACTCTTTTGGCTTCAAGTAAACCACCTGAGTCTGTTTGATAAAGCCAATCTTTTCATACAAGCGTTTGGCACCTACATTGCTATCTTCTACTGCAATCTGAAATTCCTTATCATTTTGCTCAATGAGTTGGTTGACGAGGGATTTTGCTAGATAGCTTCCGTAACCTTGCCCACGATAGACTTCAGCAATCGCAAGTCCATAAAGGTAATTGCATTTTCCAGATACATCGACCGTACAAACGCCAATCACTTGACCTTCTTTGAGTAATATGTACAGCAGACTATCAGGATCCTTCAAGGCCTCAGAAATGTATCTGTGGCTCACTTCCGGTGCTTCCACTTCATCTGAAAAGGTTTGGTGGTGGAGCTGGGCAATGGTTTCAAGATAAGAAGGTTCTGCCAAGAGCACATCGACATCCGAACGGGAATCTAATGCATAAGCGGTTCGATCACGTCCTAACCAGGTTTCTGTTTCGTCATCCTCAACCAGTCCCCAATTGCTGGCAAAATCAGGATGATTCTCTAGAAAAATACGCTCTGTCTGAAAAGTCACAGACTCAATTGGATAAGATGCCGTTTCTTTCTCAAAACTTCCATACAAAGCACGCGCAATTCCCTGACGACGATAATTGGGGTGGACCAGGATCGCCACATCCACATCTTGATCATCCGCATAGATAGTTAATAGGCCAACAAGTTCACCTCTTTCGTAATAAAGGAAAAAGGCCGGCATATCGGGGTCAAAATTGAGCATATTGGAGAGATAAGGATCCCGAAAAGTTCCGTCATAGTTCCGACAGATGGCAATAAGGGCCTTTGCTTCCAGTAGTTGGTGGTCATTCAATGTATTGGTTGATTGAATCACGTAGCGATCTCCTTACAAGCTCGAAGACCGATGACTGGCTTCCTTGGCATGCTCCAGCTTGTTCATGTAGTATTCCCGTTTTTCTTCTTCTTGATGAATGACTGGTTCGTCTTTTCGACCGTGCACCCGCACAATCTTGGCTGGAACACCGACAACGGTCACATCACTTGGTACATCTGAGACCACGACAGCCCCTGCTCCGACTTTAGCCTTGGCTCCGATTTCCACCGGGCCGATGACTTGGGCATGGGCGGAGACCAAAGCTCCTTCACGTACCGTCGGATGACGTTTGCCGACATCCTTTCCTGTTCCCCCAAGGGTCACCCCATGGTAGAGCATAACACCTTTTTCAACAATGGCTGTTTCCCCGATAACGAGTCCCGCTCCATGGTCGATAAAGACACCCGAAGCAATGGTCGCACCTGGATGGATCTCGATCTGGGTCCAAAAACGCCAGAATTGGCTGTGCATCCGCGCCAAGAGCTTAAAGCCATGGTTCCACAAAAAGTGGGAAACACGGTGAGCTGCCAGTGCTTTGACGCCCGGATAGGTCAAAAGGACCTCCAGCGAGGTACGCGCTGCTGGGTCATTTTCTTTTACAATATTGATGGTTTCACGCCACCATCCCATACCGTGCTCCTCCTTTTCTAATGCTTATTCTGAATCTTTTTGTGTAATGGTAAAGTCTTTTTTAGGTTTGTGGTCTTTATTGTGGTGACGAGGACGATCGCCATGACGAGGACCCTTTTCACCTTTTTCTTCTGAATGTTCAGGTTTTGGCGGACGTGGCAATAGTGCCTTCATAGAAGCATCGACACGACCTTTTTCGTCAATCTTGATAATCTTGACATCGACTTCATCGCCGATGGCTACCAAGTCTTCAACACGGTTGGTACGTGTCCAAGCCATTTCAGAAATGTGAACGAGGGCATCCGTCTTGTCAAAGAGGTTGACAAAGGCTCCGAATTTCTCGATCCGAACCACTTTGGCATGGTAGACTTCATCCACTTTGGCTTCACGCACCAAACCAGCAATGATTTCCTTAGCACGGTTAATCGCATCTTGGTCGCTAGAATAGATCGATACGTTCCCTTCTTCATCGATATCAATCTTAACGCCTGTTTCAGCGATGATCTTATCAATGGTTTCTCCACCCTTACCGATGACAATCTTAATTTTGTCGACATCAATCTTGATGGTATCAATTTTCGGAGCAGTTGGCGCCAATTCTGGACGCACTTCTGGAATGGTTGCTTCAATGACATCAAGGATTTCAAAACGAGCTTTCTTGGCTTGAGCAAGTGCTTCAGTCAAGATTTCTGCAGTGATCCCTTGGATCTTGATATCCATTTGAAGGGCTGTAATTCCGTCACGAGTTCCTGCAACCTTAAAGTCCATATCTCCAAAGTGGTCTTCCAAACCTTGGATATCTGTCAATACGGTGTAGTTGTTTCCATCTGAGATCAGACCCATTGCAATACCAGCTACTGGTGCCTTGATTGGCACACCACCAGCCATAAGGGCAAGTGTTCCCGCACAGATAGATGCTTGAGATGAAGAACCATTTGATTCTAAGACTTCTGCTACCAAACGGATCGCATATGGGAATTCTTCCAAGCTTGGCAATACTTGAGCAAGGGCACGCTCACCAAGAGCACCGTGACCAATTTCACGACGACCAGGCGCACCGTAACGACCTGTTTCCCCTACAGAGTATTGTGGGAAGTTGTAGTGGTGCATAAAGCGTTTCTTATACTCAGGATCCAAACCATCGATGATTTGCGTTTCACCCATTGGTGCCAAGGTCAAGACAGAAAGGGCTTGCGTTTGTCCACGCGTAAAGAGACCTGAACCGTGCACACGAGGAAGATAGTCAACTTGTGCATCCAAAGGACGGATTTCATCGACCTTACGACCATCCGGACGAACCTTGTCTTCTGTGATCAAACGGCGCACTTCTGCGTGTTCCATTTGTTCCAAGATTTCAGCCACGTCCCGCATGATGCGATCAAACTCTTCGTGGTCTGCATATTTTTCTTCGTAAACTGCTGTGACTTGGTCTTTGACTGCTTGAGTCGCAGCTTCACGCGCCAATTTTTCTTCTACTTGAACCGCTTTTTGAAGGTCGCTGTTGTAGGCTGCGATGATTTCAGCCTGCAAGTCAGCATCCACATGAAGCAATTCCACTTCTGCTTTTTCTTTACCGACTGCCGCAACGATTTCTTCTTGGAAGGCAATCAATTCTTTAACGGCTTCGTGCCCTTTAAGAAGAGCTTCCAACATGATTTCTTCTGACAATTCTTTGGCACCAGACTCTACCATGTTGATAGCGTGTTTGGTACCAGCTACTGTCAATTCAAGAAGAGAGCGCTCTGCTTGTTCTTGCGTTGGGTTGATGATGATTTCCCCGTCCACATAGCCTACTTGTACCCCAGCAATTGGTCCGTCAAACGGAATATCTGAGATAGAAAGAGCTAATGATGAACCAAACATGGCTGCCATTGGGGCAGATGCATTTTCATCGTAAGAAAGGACTGTGTTAATGACTTGCACTTCATTACGGAAACCTTCCGCAAACATAGGACGGATCGGACGGTCAATCAAACGCGCAGTCAAAGTCGCATCTGTTGAAGGACGTCCTTCCCGTTTCATAAAGCCACCAGGAAATTTCCCAGCCGCATACATTTTTTCTTCGTAGTTGACTTGAAGTGGGAAGAAATCCCCAGTTGCCATCTTCTTAGACATAACGGCAGCAGTCAAGACAGTTGACTCACCATAACGCACGACAACAGAGCCATTTGCTTGCTTGGCAACCTGACCAGTCTCTACGATTAACTCACGACCCGCAAAAGTCGTTTGAAACACTTGTTTTGTCATTGTAATCCCCTTTGGATTGATAAAATTATACGACTTGCCTACAAAAATCAGGATACAAAGGGCGTGAAGAATCCCGTATGAAAATAGGAGATTGACGCAGTGTGCCACGCACACCAGGAAATCTATCTTTTTCACTAGGGATTTAGCCCGTGTTCAACTATCAAGATACTAAGGCCGCAAAAAGCAAAGTAAAAATAGGAAACTGGCGAAGTCTTCGATGAAGACAAGACAGTTTATCTTTTTTACACAGCTTTTCGGCCGGGTTCAATTACTCAAGATATTTTGGACGGTTCGGCTTGCCGAACATTTCTGTAGAAAAATAGGAAGGTGACGCCGCACTCGATGAGTGCTAGGAAGCTTATCTTTTTTCCTAAGAAATGAGGCCAAAATTCAGTTACTCAAGATACCAAGGCCACCCAGCTCAACGAGACAGGAATTGCGACAGCCCATCTATTTGTTATATCCTCATCTTTGTATCCAAGCACGTATACCTTTTATTTTAACATATTCAAGCCCAAAAGAAAAAGGCTTTGAGGGCCTTTTTCTGTGAATCTTCCGCAAGTTCTATATAAAAATTTTAGAGCTAGATATAGCTTTTGATTATTTTTACGATTTCACGAATTCAGTGCTGTCAACATAAAAGCGAGTTTTGTGGGTTCCACCCTTGTAATTCTTGTTGTTGCGTTTCAAGACAAAGCGTCTGTATGGATCGGAAGTTCCTTGGATGGTCGTTGTCACTTCAACTGAATCTTCATTGACCACCCATTCATCCGGTGAAGAGATTTCCATCGGTGGCATCGCTCCGCCACGACCACCAGCTACAATTTCGTAGAAGGCCTTGTCTTTTGTCGAATAGATCCATCCGTCCTTCTTTTCGTTTGTTAGTTGGATCAGCTTGTCTTGTGAAAGGCTACGGATAGAGTCCGATGTCTCTTCTGCATTCAATTTATCAATGATATCTTGTAAATTATAAGTTCCCGGCGTGTAGGTATTGTAGTAATCAATGAACATGTCTTGCGAGTAGCCTTCAACTGCACTGTGATCATTGTTCAACTCCAGCAAACGAGTCGGTTGCACCTGAAGTGAATAGGTCAAAGACGCACTGTTTTCAATGATCGAATAGATCTCCGCTTGGTCTGCTTTTGACAAGGTCCCAATGGCTTCTTTATCATGTTCATCTGACTTAGCTCCTTCTGTTTGCTCTTTTTCTTGAGCCTTGTCAGATGATTTTTTGACCGATGAAGCCCCTACTGGACTGTGCTTACGCTCATAGCGTTTTGGGGCGCAAGCTGCTAGGGAAAGCAAGAGGGCTGCAGCGAATAAATATGTTCCAATTTTTTTCATGTTTGTCTCCTTATTTTTTAGTTCACACGGTAGTACAAATCGTTCCCATTCGTAGCATCACTCTTACTCCAGTAAATGGATTCACTGCCACCTTCTCTTGAAGGAATGAAAAGAATAGGCGTTTCATTCGTTGCCCCAGGCATCCGACTAACTCCGTGTAAATTGCCTTCCTTGAAGTAAAAACCAGAAAATTGAACACCATTGACAGCACTACCATTGACCTTCACAATTCCTTGCGCATCAAACTCAATGCTCGTACCGTACTTATTTTTCCAAACTCCCGCTACACTTGAGAAATTTCCAGCTTTTATTTCATCTAGATTCATCTCAGTGCTTATTTTGGCAGGAGCAGGAGCTGATTCGGCATTTCCATCTACACGCGTTGTGAATTCAAGGGCGATCCAGCCTTGTCCAGATTCCAATTTGCCCCAGGTATGACCATCCGCTTCTACGGTTTCCGTGATGGTGTGAGTTCCTTTTGCGATCATCCCTGCAGAAGGAGCTGAAGTAGACGGTTCTTTTCGAATACGAAGATCGGCTACGCTAACTTGTACTTGGAAGCTTTCCGATTTTTTCTCTTCTGCTTTTACTGTTGATTTAGAGTCTCCTGAACTATCAAATGTTTTCCAGTCCAGCTTAGTGAGGTCCAACTTCTTGGCTGAAATCCCAAGAGCCTGTTCTGCTGTTTCCTTCCTGCCAATTTGAATGGTTGCTTTCTTTTCTTCCTTGGCTTCGCCTTTTCCTAGCGAATAAAGAGTCAATTCCATTTCTGGATTAAGGGATTGCCAAGTGGCATAGACAATTTGCCCATTATCAAAAAGATCTAGGCTGGAGCGATAGCCACCTGCAGAAGCCACATAGCCTACATGGAGCAAGGTTGGCTGGTTATCTTTCAAATAATACACAGCAGCAATCGTTTTACCATCCCCAATCAGCAGTTCGTCACTTCCATCTTGATTAAGATCCCAAAAAGCATAGTGCCACTCATTGGTGCTTCCAAGTGTTTGAAGGTTAAAGACATACGCATATTCTTCTGAAGTTGCTTCAATCTTCTTCAGTTCATTTTGTAAAGCCGTTTGGTCTTTGGCATTAATTGCGGTTGCATAAGCCTTGTAGCGATCTAATACCTCTTGATAGTTCTTCTGACCTGTATCCTTCTTTTCTTTTTTGACCGACGAAGAGCTTGCCGTTTTCGGTTTGCTTTGGCGTTCATAACGTTTGGGCGTACAAGCGACTAGAGATAGCACGGATGCACCTGCTAATAGCGTAATCATAACCTTTTTCATAAAAACCTCCTCATATCAATCCTAGTATATCAAAAATGGTCAATTTTTCCAGCTCTTTTCAAGATTTTCACACAAGCATCTTCCCTCTCCCTCTATGTTTCTGCCCTTTTTTCTGCTATACTTAAAGAAGAACACCGATCAAAAGGAGAACACTATGGAATTAAAAAAACGTTCTGAATTTCCTGAGAACGAACTCTGGGACCTCACAGCCCTCTACCAAGACCAGGAAGACTTCTTGCGTGCCATCGAAAAGACGCGTGAAGAAATCAATGAATTTGTCCGTAACTACAAGGGCAAGCTCCACACTTTTGAAGACTTCGAAGCTGCCTTTGCAGTCTTTGAACAGATTCAGATCCAACTCAGCCACATTGGTAACTACAGCTTTATGCCACAAACGACTGACTTTGGCGATGAAGCTTTTGCGGAAATTGCCCAAGCAGGGATGGATTTCGAAACTTGGGC